>JAGQJP010000482.1 GCA_020430585.1 Myxococcales bacterium
AACCTCTGGTGGTACTGGGACTACGAGGCGACGCGCCTTTTGCGCCGCGTCGACCGCGACGCCTGGCGCGAGACCAATCACAACCCGATCGCGATGCTCGGACGTGCCCGACAGGAGCGCCTGCGCGAGCTCGCCGAGGACGACGCCTATCTCGCGGCGATGAAACGTGTGCACCGCCGAATGCAGGAGTACCTGAGCGAAAAGAAGTGGTACCAGAAGGCCTTCGCCCATGCGCAGGACGAGTTCCAGATCGCCTACTTCTCCGCCGAGTACGGGCTCGCCGAGTGCCTGCCGATCTACTCGGGGGGCCTCGGGATTCTCTCGGGTGATCACCTCAAGTCGGCGTCCGAGCTCGGTTTGCCCTTCGTCGGTATCGGCCTGATCTACCACCACGGGTACTTTCGGCAGTACCTCAACGCCGACGGCTGGCAGCAGGAAGAGAATCCGAAGATCGACACCGCGGCGGTCCCCTTTCAACCCGTGCTCCACCCCGACGGAGCGCGGCTGCGCTTCACGATCGACGTCGACGCTCATCCCGTCGTCGTCCAGGCTTGGCGCGTGCAGGTTGGCCGTGTGCCGCTCTATCTGATGGACACCAACCTCGAGGGAAACCGGCCGGAGGACCGTCACCTCACCTCGCAGCTCTACGGCGGCGACTGGGAGACGCGGATTCGACAGGAGATCGTCCTCGGAATGGGCGGGATCGAGCTGCTCGCCGCCCTCGGCCGCAAGCCGACGGTCTATCACATGAACGAGGGTCACTCGGCGTTCCTCGGCCTCCAGCGGATTCGGCACCTGATGCAGAACGATGCCGTCTCCTTCGAGGAGGCGCTCGAGGCGTGCTCGGCGTCGAACGTGTTCACGACGCACACGCCCGTCCCCGCTGGGAATGACGAGTTTCAGCCCGACGCGGTGTGGCGCTTCTTCCGCGGCTACTGTGAGAGCGTCGGGATCTCGCGCGATCGCTTTCTCGCCTTGGGCCGCCGCGACGCGAACAATGCGAGCGAGAACTTCTCGATGACCGTGCTGGCGATCCGGCTCGCGGATCATCTCAACGGCGTCAGCCGGCTCCACGGCGCGGTCTCGCGACGGATGTGGCAGACCGTCTGGCCGCAGCACCCCGAGTCCGACGTGCCGATCCACCACGTGACCAATGGCGTACACCACCGCACCTGGATCGCTCCCGAGATGGCGGCGCTCTACGATCTCTATCTCGGCCCGGGCTGGATCGAGGCGGCCTGGGATCCCGAGAGCTGGGCGCGGGTCAAGCAAATCCCCGACGCCGAGCTCTGGCGAACCCACGAGCGCAACCGAGAACGGCTCGTCACGATGGTTCGGCAGCGCATGCGGCGTCAACTCGAGCGGCGCGGCGCATCGAGGCAGGACATCCGCGTCGCCGACGAGGTCCTCGACCCCGAGGCGTTGACGATCGGATTCGCCCGTCGCTTCGCCACGTACAAGCGCGGCACGCTCCTGTTCCGCGACGGAGAGCGGCTGGCGCGGATTCTCAACGACGCGGAGCGCCCGGTGCAGATCATCTTCGCCGGCAAGGCCCACCCTCGGGACAACTCGGGCAAAGAGTTCATCCGCCAGATCGTCCACTTCGCGCGGGACCCCCAGTTCCGGGGGCACGTCGTCTTCATCGAGGACTACGACATGAACGTCGCCCGTGAGCTCGTCCAGGGCGTCGACGTCTGGCTGAACAACCCGCGACGCCCCCTCGAGGCGAGCGGCACCAGCGGGATGAAGACGACGATGAACGGCGGGCTGAACTGCTCGATCCTCGACGGTTGGTGGGTCGAAGGCTACAGCCCCGAGACGGGCTGGGCGATCGGGAGCGGCGAAGAGTACAGCGACCAGAACTATCAAGACGAAGTCGAGTCGCATTCACTCTACGACCGCCTCGAGCACGAGATCGTCCCAACCTTCTATCAACGCGGCCGTGACGGGCTGCCCCGAGAGTGGATCGCGATGATGAAGGCGGCGATCGCCGCGCACGGCCCGATGTTCAACACCAATCGGATGGTGATGCAATACACCAACACCTTCTATGCACCAGCGCACGAGCGCTGGACGCAGATGAGTCGCGACGCGTTTCGCGGCGCCCGCGAGCTCTGCTCCTGGAAGGAACGGGTGCGCCAGAGCTGGGAAGGGGTGCGGATCATCGGGACCGACGCCCGAATCGCACCAAGCAGCGAGGTCGGGAAGGCGTTGCCCGTCGAGGCCGAGGTCCATCTCGGCACGCTCCAGCCCGAGGATGTTCGGGTCCAGATCTATTCCGGGAAGCTCGATCCAGCGGGAGACCTACTCGAGGCGAAGACCTACGACATGAGTTGCGCGAAAAAGCTAGGTGAAGGGAACTTCATCTACCGTGGAGACGTACCCTGCGGCACGAGCGGAACCCACGGATTTGCGATCCGTATCCTTCCAGCGAACAAGCTGATGTCCAATGCCTTCGAGACGTCCTTGATGCGCTGGCTCTGAGACCCATTGGGATGTGGCGCGTTCGCTGGCGTCGTCGCAGACGCGATGCAGAGTCAGCGGCGAGGCGCACGCCCGTATCGAGAGGAGAGAATCGATGGCACTCGATCCCGTATTGCACGCCGAGATGGTTCAACTGATTCAGCGCGAGAAGGAGCTGACGCCGAAGCTGGCGCTGCTCGAGCAGAACATCGAAAAGGCTCGCCCGCCCTATTTGGCGCTCAAGGCGCAGTTCGAAGCGTTGAAACAACAGTTCGAGGCGGCCCACGCGGCGCTGAGCCAGCTCGAGCAGCAGAAGTCCGAGGTGCAGCAAGAGCTGCAGTTCATCGAGCAGGACAAGCAGAAGCTGCGCATGCAACAGCGCGTCGGCGAAGCGCACGGAGAGCAGCGAACCGCCCAGGCACAACAGCTGCTGGGGCAGTTCGCCGAGCTGGGCGTCAAACCCGATGTGGCCGCCAAAGAGGTCAAAGAGATCGACCTCGAGTCGCAGCTAGCCGCGCTGAAACAGAAGATGGACAACAAAGAGTAGCGACGAGGGAGGCGTTTGGCTGGGATCGCCCGTCACCCTTTGGGCAGCACCACCACGGGCTTGCGCGGCACGGGGATGACCGGTTTCGACGTCGGCCGCGATTGCGGCGCCCCCGTCTTCGGCGTGACGCTCTCGGGACCGCCCTTCTCCCGCGGGATATCGTCGATTCGGATCTTCTTCAGCAGGCGCAGGGCGCGCCGAATCCCTTCGTAGTGCGAATCGCGGGCGCGGATGAAGCCGTTGATCTTGAGGTTGCTGCTGAGCACCCGGCGCCCCTCGTTCGTGCGGGTCGAGAGCTCGATGAACGCGCCGCGAATCCGGCGCGCCAGCGCGGGTTCGACCAGACGCGTCGTGCACCAGATGTCGAAGGGAATGCGGTGCGTCTTGGCGAGAATCTGGATCTGATCGGGATCGATCCCCGCGGCATACGCCGTCGTCATCGAGAGGCTGTCGACCGCGGCGACGTCGACGCGCCCATCGAGGACGGCCCGAATCGCCCGCGTGTGGTTGCCGAGAAAGCGCAGCGAGCTGAAATAGCTGCGCGGCTCGATGCCGCGGTCTTCGAAGAGCAGCATCGGCATCAGGAAGCCGGACGCCGAGTTCGGGTCGATCAGCCCCAGGCGCTTGCCTCGTAGCTGACTCAACGATCGCAGCCCGCTCGATTTTCGCGCCACCAGATATCCGATATACGAATCCGATCCGTCGTGAACTTGCCGCACCAATGGCCGCAGCTTCGGATACAGGAGCTTCGCCCGCACATAGCTGAGCGGCGGCATCTGCACCACGTGAAGGTGCCCCGATCCGAGCCAATCGGTGAGCTGTTGATAGGATGCGGCGATGCGAAGCTCGCTCTGGATCCCGACCTGCTGCGACAAGTACTTGATGATCGGCGCGTAGGTCTGGCGCATGATCTTCGGGTCCATCGTCGGCGCCATGCCGAAGATCAACTTCGCTGGCGGGTTCTTCAACGGCTCGAGCCGTCGGTGGACCGGCTTGGGGTGTGACAGTGGCTGGGTCTGATTCGACTTTTCGTCACAGCCGACCGTCGACGCGGCGAGAAGACAAGCGCACAAAAGCCCCAGGGCGATGCGCGTCACCCACGCCGCTCCGCGGGGGACTCGGAAAGCAGGCACTGCGGACGCCGATTCGATCGTCGACGGCAAACCGTGGCGGAGAGTTCGTTCCATGCTTCGTCGATGATGACGCCTCGCAGGCGCGACGTCAAGAACCGGGCGCAGAAGGTGACGGATCAAGCGGGCGGCTCGGCTGCGAGATAGTTGGCAATGCTCGCGAGCACCCGCCCGTGCTCGTCGAGCAACGCATCGAGCATCTCGGGCAAGACCTCGCGCTCTGCGGCGAGCGCCGCACGCTCAACCGCGGTTGCGGCTCGAGCGAGATCGTTCATCCCGAGGCTGGAGGCGCCACCCGACACCGTATGGGCCAGCGACCGCAGCTCGATGAGATCATCCGCCTCGAGAGCAGCGCGCCCTTTGTGCGCGAGTGCGTCGTGTTGCCCAGAGAAGGTCGAGAGCAGGTCGCGGTAGAGCTCGAGGTCACCATCGAGGCGGTCGATGGCGCCGGCGACGTCGATTCCTTCGATCACGGGTAGATCGACCTCCCGAACCTCCCGCGTCGGCCCGCTGAACGAGATAAAACGCTCCAACGCACCGAGGAGCAGCGCCGGGTCGATCGGCTTGGTGATGTACCCGTTCATCCCGGCCTCTGCGCAGCGTTCGGCGGTGCCGGGCATCGCGTCCGCCGTCATCGCCAAGACCGGCAACGAGGCGCGGTGCGGGATGAGACGGAGCTCGCGCGCCGCGTCGTAGCCGTTCAGCACGGGCATGTGCAGGTCCATCAGCACGACGTCGACGTCGAAATCCTCCCGTCGGCAGAGCTCGACGGCCGCTCGACCATTCGGTGCGATCACGCTCTCCAACCCGAAGGAGGCGAGAATCGCCTGGGCCACCTCTTGATTGATCGGGTGGTCCTCGACGAGCAGGATCCGTCCGCCCCGATCGGCGATCGGCAGGCTCGGCGACGCGCTCACCGCATGAGTCGGCGTCTCACGTCCACCGATCAACGCGTGCAGAACCGAGTCGAAGAGAGCCGACTGACTGACCGGCTTGACCAGCACGCCTGCGACCCGGGCTTGTCGAGCCTCTCGTGCGAGCGTCTCCATGTCGAACGAGGTGAGGGTCGCGATGATCCGCGGCGTGTCGACGGGGCTCGCGTCACGCACGCGCGCGACGATCTCGCGCCCATTGACGCCGGGCGTGGAGAAATCGAGGAGCACGAGATCATACGGCCGATGATCGCGCTGGGCCTCGGCGATGATGCGCAGCGCCGTTTCGATATTCGACGTCGTGCGCACTTCCATCGAGAAGTCTTCCAGGTAGGAGGCGAGGGTTTCGCGGGTCGAGCGCACGTCATCGACGACGAGCGCCCTTTTCCCCGTGATCTCGTACGACTCGGCACGAGCGCGGGCGGACCGCTCGGAGGCGCGGGAAAACGGGACCTCGAAGGTGAAGGTGCAGCCTTCTCCCAGCCGAGCGTCGACATGGAGATCGCCCCCCATCAGAGCGATCAGCCGCTTGGCGATCGGCAGTCCCAAGCCGGTGCCACCATGGGTGCGGCTAATCGAACCATCGGCCTGTATGAACGGTTCGAAGACGCTGTCGAGATCGCTCTGTCGCATTCCAATTCCCGTGTCGCGCACGGTGAATCGCAAGGTCACGCTGTCGCCGGCCTCGGCGACGCAGTCGATCGTCAGGACGACCTCTCCGCTCTCGGTGAACTTGACGGCGTTGTCGAGAAAGTTGAGCAGGATTTGCCCGAGTCGCAGCGAGTCGCCGACGAGCCGCTCCGGCACGTTCGACTCGACGCGGAAGACGAGCTCGAGCCCTTTCTTGTGCGCTTTGAGACTGACGATGTTCGAAATCCTCGTCAGCACGTCTTCGAGCAGGAACGGCACGTGCTGCAAGACGATTCCGCCCGCCTCGATCTTGGAGATGTCGAGGATATCGTTGATGATTTCCAAGAGCGAGTGCGCCGAGACGCGGATCTTTGCCAAGTAGTCCTGTTGCCGTCGGTCCAGGCGCGTCTGGCTCAGAAGGTGTGTCAGGCCCAAGATCCCGGTCATCGGCGTGCGGATCTCGTGGCTCATGTTGGCCAAGAATGTCGTCTTCGCGTCGTTTGCCGACTCGGCGGTCTCGCGCGCTTTGATCAGCTCGGCGTTGGCCGCCTGCAGCGCCGCCGTGCGATGCTCGACGCGCCTCTCGAGCTCTTCGGTCTTGCTCAGCAGCTCGACCAGTCGGCCGATGTCTCGAACCGAGGCGATCACACCTTCGCCGAGCGCCGGATCGAGGGGAATCAGGGCGATATCGCAACGAAACTCCGAGCCGTCGCCGCGTCGACCGTAGAGCGCGAGACTCGAGCCCATCGGTCGACGCGTCGGAGACTGGGAATAGCGCTCGAAATGGCCGTGGTGCCGGTCGCGCATCCGCTCGGGTACGAGCGCCCCGATCGGCAATCCGGCGAGATCGCCCCGATCGTAGCGGAAGAGCGCGTGTGCCGCCTCGTTTGCCGCCACGATCGTGCCGTGGCGATCGACGACGAGCACGCCGTCTGGCAACGCCTCCAACAGTTGATAGAAACGCTCCACCCGAGCTCCCACGGATGCGCCGTGAGTTCGACGCGTCGAACGATACGCCGCGAAATACTGTAAATTCGAATTGTTGCGGCACTCGATCGCGCCGCACTCTCAGGCTAGAGAATACACGACGGGCGAAACCATCGCAAACGAAAGCGCTTCGAGCAGAAAGTGCGCAAGGCGGGATCTCTTCTGCTATACTGGAGCAAACGCAACAGACACTCACCGTTCGGCGACCGCCAGGCGCATCGCCAGCCGTCAGATCGTGCCATCGACGGAGGGATCAGCACGCTGGCGCGCCACCACACAAGGAGCATCCATGGTTCGTCGCGCGCTCTTCACCATCGGGTTCGTCTTTACCCTCGCGTTCGTCGGTCTGCATTGTGGGAAGAGTGGGTCATCGAGCGCGGGCAACTCCGTCGGCTCGATCAGCCAGGAAAGCCTCAATGGAACCGG
>JAGQJP010000048.1 GCA_020430585.1 Myxococcales bacterium
AGTGCGGGGTGCCCGCGATGCTCTCGATCGATTCGACGTGGGGCATCCAATCCGGCGCCGTCGCTCCGAAGCCCACCGCGAGCCCCCAATCGAGGACGTAGACCTCGCCGAAGCGCCCGATCATCACGTTGGTGGGCTTCAGGTCGCGGTGGAGAATTCCGCGGGTGTGGGCGAAGTGGAGGGCACGGCAGACCTGCATCAACGTCTGCAGATGCCACTCCAGGCGATCCTCGATGCCGAACTCGGCGTGGGTCGAAACGTTGCGCAGAATCTCGGACCAAGAGACGCCCTCGATCCGTTTCATCGCGACCATCGGCTGGTCGCCAGAGAGCCAGATCGTGTGGACCGGGACGATGTTCGGATGCTCGAGTCCCCCCGTGATCCACGCCTCCCGCACCAGCTCTTCGAAGTGTTCGGGCGCGTCGCGTCGGGCATTGACCGTCTTGACGGCGACACCGCGACCGAGGACGACCTGCTCGGCCTCTCGGACAACGCCGTACCCGCCCTGCCCCAGGACCTTTCCGATGCGGAACGGCGAGTCACCCACCGCGTCGCTGACGATGCTGAGGCGCGAGCGCCGTAGGACCGAGCGAATCTGCAGCTCGTCGGCCGCTTTTCGTCCACCACCGGCGGCGCGGCGTGCCGGAGCGTTGTCGGCTGCGGGTGGCGGGGACTCGCTGGCGAGGCGTGGTGGGGACTCGCTGGCGAGGCGTGGTGGGGACTCGCTGGCGAGGCGTGGTGGGGAACCGTTTGCCGCGCGGGCGGGCGACATCGTCACCGGCAGCGAGCTCGATGAGTCGACGGTGCGCGGCGTGCGCTCGGCGCTCTCGATCGGTCCGCCCGTCGCGAAGAGGGGCGCCGACGGTGCTCCCGCGACCTCCTGCTGCCGACGAGGACAGATCGTGCCCTTGTGATCCACCTCGAGCTCCGATGGAGAGATCCCCTTCTTCTCGAGTACCGCGACGAACGCGAGCGCCGGGTCGAAGGTCCGCGTCTCGGCCATCCCTCGCCGCCTCCTTGTTTTTGCTGATGGGTCGGTCTCGGTGGGCACCGACGAGGTGCCACCCGTCGTCTAGTATCTACTGAACGGGGACGTCGATCAACTCGTCGAGGGTGAGCAACTTGCGTTCGAAGCTGGCGTCGGTGCTGTAAATCTCGGTGCGTACGCGAATCTTCAGGGTGCCCGCGAGCTTGAGGGCATCGAGGTCGATCCCGGAGCCGTCGAAGACCGTCATGATCTCGTCGTCGCGGTAGGTCGTGTTACTCTTGGCGAAATCGACGAGATCGATCTGCACCTGGTCGACGATCACGCGCCCGAGGTGCTCGCCCTCCTTCGAACGCACCGAGAGGGCGAGCTCGATCGTTCCTTTGGTCGTGACGGTCGCGCTGGCGGCGCTCACGACCAGGGAATCGGGCGCCATGTTGCGGGTGAAGATGTCGATCACGCCGTCGAGGTCCACGTCGCCCAAGCCGACTTCGGTCCAGGCGACGCCATCTTTGGGAATCGGGTTCGTGTTCAGGTAGTTACCCATCAGATCGCCCTGCCATTGAAAGCGATCGCCGATGTTGAGGTAGGTGTCGTTCGCCCCAAAGGTGTGGCCGAGCTCGTGCACCATCAGCAGCGGCGAATTGTAGCGCATCGCGATCCGACCGTCGGGAAACGCCTGGCCGCCGTAGTTGATCTGGATCTGGCTGGACATGATCACGACCCGATCGTACTCCTCGAAGCTCGTGAGGCAGCCTTTGCCCTTCAGGTAGGCCTCGGTGCTCTTCTGGTAGCTCGGAAAATCGTACATCGCGTCCTGGATCAGGTCCTTCGAGCTCAGCCCCGCGATCACCGTCCACTGCCAATGCAGCAGCTTTTCGTCGCGTCCGGTTCGGTTCTTGATCAGGTCGTCGTACCACCCTTCGACGGTCTGCGGCTCGAGCATTCCGTCGAGATCGGTGCGGTTGGTACAGATATCGGCGTCGGGTTTGATCGGATCGAAGTCGACCAAGACCACGAGAATCTTGACGTATCCGTAGGGCAGCCGGTTCGCGCTGTAGAATTGCGGCACCCGGTTGACGCAGTAGCCGTCGGAGCAGACGCCCGAGTTGCAGTCGCCGTTGTTGCAGCACTGTCCGTCGGGGTAGAACACGCCGTCACAGCACGTCGCCTGGAAGTAGCCCTGGGAGGGGCAGTTGTTGCCCGGACAATAGGTCGGCGGGAAATAGTGCCCCCCGCAGACGATCGAGTCCGTCTCCTGGGGATAGCCGATCACGCCGAACACCTCGAAGTAGGGCTGTTTGCCGCCGTTTCCGTCGTCGAAGGTGAAGCTGAAGATGTTGTACGCGCCGTTGAAGATGTTCGGCTCGACGGCCTTGACCTTCGCCTCGAGGTCGAAGGTCCCACCGTTGGGAATCGTCAGCAGCTGTCCCGGCTGGAAGTCGCGACTGACGACCTGCCAGTCGGCGGGATCCTTGAAGATCAGCGTGCGCTTGAGCTCGGCTCCCGAGGTGTTCTTGAGGCGCAGGGTGATCGTCGCTTCATCGCCCGGCAGATAGACGCCGCTCGGTGCGGCGAGGACCGTCACGTCGAGACCATTGAGCGATTGGCTCTCGTTCGTATCCTGCGGCGGATAGAGACCATAGCATAGGCCTGCGACCACCGTGCCGCGGCAGACCACCTTCGTCGTCTGCTTGATACAGAGCCCGAGGCAGCCGCCTTCGGGTGTGAGCTCTCGATTGCACGCGCTCCCGGGCTTGCATGGGTCGCCTGGTGTGACGCTGTCGTCGATCAGGCTGTCGCTGGTCGTCGCGTCTCCGTCGCTGTCGGCCGGCGTCGCGTCGCCGCCGGCGTCGAGCGAATCGGGCGCGTCGAGATCGGGCAGCGCGAGATCACCCTCGTCGTCGGCGCCATCGAGCGCGAGATCCGCCTCGACGTCGGACTCGTCGACGTCGCTCGCGTCGTCATTGGGCTGAACATCGACGCTCGTGTCGCCCTCGAGACCATCTGGCGTGATCGATTGATCGCTTCCCGACCCATCGTCTCCAACGTCGGAGCCGCCGTTTCCGTCCCCCGAATCGTCGTTGGCGTCGCGCTGCACCTGCACATCGGAGCTCGCGTTGCTCGTCGAGCCACATCCGGTGGCGATCGCGGCGAGCAGCACCAGCAACGCCGTGCAGAGCAGCGCGCGGGCGATCCGAACACCGCCCTCGGCGGTCCAATTCCGTTGCATCGATCATCCTCCGTCAGTCGGCCCGACACGCCGAGCCATCGCGATACGGTAGCAGAAAAAAAGAGGCGATGAAAGAGTGCGCCCTTGCCGCGATTCGCGCCACTCGCTATACTCTCGCGGCAGAAAGGAGCGCCCCATGATCGAGCGCATCAGCG
>JAGQJP010000483.1 GCA_020430585.1 Myxococcales bacterium
CTACGCGATCGACCTGCACTATGTCGAGGATCTCGCCTCGGGGACCTACTACGTCGCGGCGATCGGCACCGAGTCGACCGAGAAGACGACGCTCGAGAGCATCGCCGAAGAGATCGCTCGAATGATGAAGACCCCCGATCGCTACGTCTACCTGGCGAGCTTGAAGGACAACGTCAACCCGGTGCGGGCGAATCTCTGGGTCTACACGACCGAGGCGGGGACCCTCGACCTCGCGGTGGCGCCGCAAGGGCAGGGGGGCGATCCGATCGGCTGGAGCTCGCTCAGCGGCTCGACGCTGACCGTCGACCCCGGGGGCGTGGACCTCGAGATCGTCTCGGACTGTCTCGACCAGTCGCTGACGTACGATGTTCTCGGGCGGTTATCGACGAGCGATGGGGTAGCCGCCTTCTCCGACCTGCACTACGTGATCGTCAACTCGACGATCAGCTGCCCATGAGAGACTGATGAGCACACGTTCGTTCTGGGTTCCGCGCCGCTTCAAGGGGAAAGATGTCTGGGTCCGTTCGTCGGAAGCGGGAGAGCCGATCGTCTCGAATGGGCGCCTCGACGTTCGGTACAACGCCAAGCCCGGCGTCAAGATCTACAGCGGATCACCGCAGAATCTCGAGCCCGCAGAGGGATCTCCGACAGCGATCGAGATCGACGAGGCAGAGGCCGTGCTCGCGTCGGCGCCGTCGACGGCGAAAGAGGCGGCGCGTCCGAAGCGCGGGGGGGCGAAGGCGCTGATCGTCGCGAGCGGCCCCGAGCCGATCGCCGGGGTCGACGCGCGCTACGTGATCTACACCGACGGCGCCTGCTCGGGAAACCCGGGACCCGCGGGTTCGGGCGTCGTGATCCTCGATGCGACGCGGCGGATCGAGCTGAGCATCTGGCTCGGCACGGCGACCAACAACATCGCCGAGCTCACGGCGATCGATGCGGCGCTCCGCTGGCTCGCCCTCGATCGGGGCTCGGTCGCCGAGCGGATCATCCTCCACAGCGACTCCGACTATTCGATCAAGGTTCTCCTCGGCCAGTACAAGGCGAAGAAGAACGTCGAGCTGATCCGCTCGATTCAAGAGCGCCTGCGTCCCTTCGAGCGCCTCGAGATGCGCTGGGTTCGAGGTCACGTCGGCGTCGTCGAGAACGAGCGCGCCGACGAGCTCGCGCGCGAAGCGATCGCGCGCTCGAAGTCGGGCGCCTACCTCGACGGATCGCCATCGCCGCTGCCAATCGTCCTGCGATGAGCAGCGTCGCTCCGACTGCGCGTCGAGGGAGGGAATTGCGCGCCCCCCTGATGGTCTCGGACGACGAGATCGAGGGAAAATGTTGATCTCGCCCGCTCCCTGTGCTGCAATAATAAGGAAATTTCGGCATCTGTGAGAGGCCGATGAACCCGGATTCCCGCTCGATTGGTCAACCGACCTACCGCGTCCGATTCACGATGCCCTACGGGCTGAACGTGAATCTGCAGGTGGTGTATACGGAAAATACCGAATACCACCTTCAGGGGCGCGTCTGCGTCGGCGTTCGAGACCGAAACTCGCGAACCTGGATCGCCCATCATCAGGTGATCGGCCACAGCTTCGCAGGCGTCTTGCGTCGCACGCGCGACAGCATCGAGACCCACGACGAGCCCTTCATGGGCGGACGGCTCTGGTTCGTGATCGCCGGGCGCGACATCCTGACGTCGCCGATCGTGGCGATGCGCCAGCCGACGCTGGACGAGATCCAGCACTACTATCCGAGTATCGAGTCCCGCTAACGTCACCCATCACGGAGGTTTCGGATGCACGGCTACATCACGCGCGCGGCATGGTTGGGTTTACTCGTGTTCTCGATCGCCTGCTCGTCGTCGAATTCGAGCTCGTCGAGCAGCGATGCGACCAACGGGAACGACACGACCCAGACGGGGAACACCGACGAGTACCCCGGCGTGCCGGGAAATCCGCCCGTCGTCAGCGGTTGTACGATTTTTCCCGCGGACAATCCCTGGAATCGCGACATCTCGGGGGC
>JAGQJP010000484.1 GCA_020430585.1 Myxococcales bacterium
CTGATCCCATCGGTGACCCACGTGGACGGTGGAGCACGCGTGCAGACCGTAACCCGGGAGCAAAACGCGCGCTATTACGACCTGATACGCGCCTTCGGGGAGGAGACGGGAGTGCCCGTGATCCTCAACACGTCGTTCAACATCCGCGGCGAGCCGATCGTCTGCACGCCTGAGGACGCCTTGAAGTGTTTCTTCACGACCGACCTCGACCTGCTCTATCTCGGAGATTTTCTGCTCAGGAAAGAATGAGTGAGCGGCCCGTCATCTCATCGGGTTGCGGCAGGCCCATCAGCTCGAGCAGCGTCGGGGCGACGTCGGCGAGAATTCCCTCGCGAAGGCGTACGTCCCGATAGCTCTCACCGACGAGCCAACACGGTACGGGGTTCGTCGTGTGGGCGGTATGCGGCTCGCCGGTCTCGGGATCGACCATCGTCTCGCAATTGCCGTGGTCGGCGGTCACGAGCATCGTCACGCCGTTCGCGCGACACGCCTCGTAGAGCTCGCCGACGCAGCGATCGACCGTCTCGACGGCGCGAATCGCCGGCTCGAGCTTGCCGCAGTGTCCGACCATGTCGGGATTGGCAAAGTTGCAGATGATCATCCCGAAGGCCTGCGAACGGATCGCTCCGAGGAGCACATCGGTCACGCCGCGGGCACTCATCTCGGGCTTCTGATCATAGGTCGTCACCTCGCGGGGGCTCTGCACGAGCTGGCGCTCCTCGCCCTCGAAGAGCTTGTCCTCGCCACCGTTGAAGAAGAAGGTTACATGAGCATACTTCTCGGTCTCGGCGCAGCGCAACTGAGCGACGCCCGCTGCCGAGACGACCTCGCCGAGGATCTTCGAGAGACGGACCGGGGGAAAGGCCACCGGGAACGGGAAATCGCGATGGTATTGCGTCATCGTCGCGTAGAGCGCGAGCTTCGGCGTCGCTCGCGGGCCCCATTCGGCGGGCAGCTCCCCGAGCCCGAGCGTTTGTGAGAGCTGCCTCGCGCGATCGGCGCGGAAATTGAAGAAAAATACCGCATCACCGTCGCGGATGGTGGCGACTGGCGCACCGTCGGCGATCACCACGGTCGGCTTGATGAACTCATCGGTCTCGCCGCGGGCATACGCCGCGCGCACCGCCTCGGCCCCGCTCGACGCGGTCTCACCGCGGCCGTCGACGAGCGCCTCCCAGGCGAGCCGCACGCGCTCCCAGCGCTTGTCTCGATCCATCGCGTAGAAACGCCCGCTCACCGAGGCGACACGGACCGACGGAGCCTCAGAGGCGAGCATGCGCTCGAGCTCGGGGACGAAGTCATCGGCGCTCTGCGGCGGCGTGTCGCGGCCGTCGGTGAAGACATGGACGAAGGCGCGCGCGAGCCCACGTCGATGCAACGCCCGGACGATCTCGAAGAGGTGCCGGTTCGACGAGTGCACCCCTCCGTTGGAGACCAGTCCGAGAAGATGAAGCGCGCCGCCGCTCTGCGCCAGGCGCTCGGCGATCGAATCGAACACGGCGTTGTCGGCGATCGATCCATCGCCCACGGCCCGATCGATGCGCAGCAGGTCCTGATAGACGATCCGCCCCGCCCCGAGGTTCATGTGGCCGACCTCGGAGTTGCCCATCTGCCCCGCGGGCAATCCGACGTCCTCGCCGGATGTGAAGAGCCGCGTCGAAGGGTAGTGCGCCGTGAAGTGGTCGGTCGTCGGGGTCGTCGCGAGCCGGACCGCGTTGTTCTCGACCTCGTCACGCAAACCCCAGCCATCGAGCACGCAGAAGATCACCGGTCGGACCGTCGTCATCATCGCCAAACCTCCTCACCGCTGTGTCGTCGCGCCTCGCTGCGCCGAAAAGCCGCAGCGGACCCGCCGACGTCAGGCAAACAGCGCGAGTTGTCGTGGCTGGCTCGCTCGGCGGAATGGGCTCGGCTCGGGCATCGGCTCGTGGCCCTCGAAGCCCAGACGCTCGACGCTCTTCTCGAAGAGCTGCTCGATCGCCCGCCAGCGCGCTCCCGAGCCGGTCATTCGTTTGCCGAAGCTCGGCGTATGGCGCTTGCCGCCGCGGCACGCCTCGAGCTGGTGCAGCACGCGGTCGGCCCGCAGGGGAAGGGTCTCGCGCAGCCTCGATTCGAAAACCGCGTCGACCGCTTCGGGCAACCGCAGGAGGATCATGCTCGCCGAACGCGCGCCAGCCTCTCGCGCACGTTCGAGTATCTCCGGGATTTGGTTGTCGTTCAAGCCTGGAATCACCGGGGCGAGCATCACGCCTACCGGGATGCCGGCATCGGCGAGACGCTTGATCGTCTGGAGGCGGCGCCGAGGCGATGCGACGTTGGGCTCGATCGCCTTGGCCGTCGCCGCGTCGCTGAAGGCCAGGCTCACCGAGACGCGA
>JAGQJP010000049.1 GCA_020430585.1 Myxococcales bacterium
ACCTCTTCGCCGGTGATTCCGCCCCTCGCGGCCTGCTCGTGGCGGCTCGACTCGACCAGCGCCCCCGGCTGCGCGGCGCGAGCGAACAGCCGACCCTTCAGCAGGCTCTTGGAGGACCAGGTCACCCCCGCGCGGCGCGCGTCGAATCGATCGCGATCGAGCCGTCCCCGCGTCATCTCGTCGCGCATCGCGCGTTCCAGAGTGCGCCTGTCGAGCTTCAACGCGGCGACCGCGGCCCAGAGCGTATTCAGATCGATCGAGCGCTTCTCGGCGACGCGATCGAAGACGAACCAAAACTGCCCTCGACGCTGCAACGCGACCGCGAGCGCCGCCATCTCCATCGCCTCGCGACGATGGGAGCGCGGATCGTGTCGCACCACGACGCGCATCGTCTGGGGAAAGCGACGCCGTGCCAGCAGTAAATTCCGCAGCGCTCGCACATTGGCGGGAACGCTCAGGTCGAGGAAGTGCACCGCCGTGACGAGGGCGTTGGGCGGTCCGAGCTGAGCGTCGTCGGGGCCCACGGGCACGCGGCGAACCGTCGACGAGAGGAGAGTCTCACGCGACGTCTTCGTCACCCCCGGAGCTCGATGAAGAGCCGGCGACGGCATCGTCGTATGACCGATCAAGGCGGCGTAGAGGCCAGCGGGGCTGTTTCCCTTGCGGCGCAGCTTGGCCGCGCGGAGCTTCTCGAACTCGATCCAGCGCACGAGCTCCATATAGGGGTAGTGGGGAACCTTCGCGCCGTTGATGAACAGGCCCGGCGTGCCCGAGAAGCCGAGCCGCGAGACGAGCATCAGGTCGTAGCGCAAGCGCTTGTCGAGATCGACCGAGGCGAGATCGCGGCGAAAGCGGGGGATGTCGAGCCCGAGCTCGGTAGCGATTCGCTCGACGAACCCCGTACCCGATCGACGTGACCAATATTGGGCGGTCGAGAAGAGTCGATCGTGAAAGGCCCAGAATCGCCCTTGGCGACCCGCCGCGAGGGCTCCCTTGGCGGCGAGCCAGGATTGAGGCTCGCGCTTTTCGGGCAGCGGAAAGAACTTGAAGACCACCCGCAGATCGCGGGGATACTCAGCCAACAGCCGACGAAAGGTCTCGGCAGCGCGACCGCAGTGAGGGCAGCGAAAGTCCGAGAAGACGACAAACGTCACCGCCGCGTCTTTGGGGCCCAAGATGAAGTCGGTTTGAGCAATGACGGGAATGAACCGGCGCGGAGGACGCTCGGTAGGGAACCACGAGGGAGCGCGATCACCGGCGACGTACCTCAAAAAAAAAGCTGCCACGCCTTTCCGCGCGTGTTTTCGGCGGTGCGCAGCATCCGAGCCTTCACCGTCGAGCCCACGAGGCCACGCTTTCGTCTCACACGAGCGATCTCACGCGCAACGCGACGCTTGAGGCCGAGGTAGTTCGTCTCTTTCACATTGCGCAGCGAGCCGTTGATCAACAGCGAACCGAGCGCCGAACGACCCGAAAAACCGGCCCGCGACGCCTCTTGAAGGAGATAGCTCTTGATCGTGCTCGATTCCATGTCCGCCTCGAAGCGCTTCGCGTCCAGGCGATTGGCCTCGACCCACTCTTCGATGCGCTTCTTCGCCTCAGCGGGTGAGTCGAGATTGATCCGCTGTTTCAACTTGAAGCGCGCCCGTGGATTCTCGAGGGCCCGATTGAAACCGAAGGCCCAGGCCATGAAGTCCCAGAACTTGCCCTGCCGGTGAGCCGCCAAGGCCGCCTGGGCCAGCAGCATCGAGTCGTTGTAATCGGACAGGTGGTAGCGCACCCGCACATCGCGGGGAAAGTCGTGAACCAGACGGAGGGCCACCGACATCGTGTAGGCGCTCTCGGTGTTGGTCAGCGAGCCGAAGACCACCACCTCGACGGTCGGATTCTCCGCGCCGAGCGTCGGCGCCGTCAGCCGCTGGCCCTTGGTCGTCGTGCTCGGATGTTTCTCGGTGTAGTGCCAGACGAAGGAAAAGAGGACCAGGGTAATGACGATCCCTACCGCGTACGCGAGCCGCTGGTAGTCGTTTCCAGAATGATGATGTTGTGCATCCGCCATGTTCGCGCTCCCGATCCGCTGTTCGTCGCTGCCTCAAAACAGAACGGGCCGGCCCCCCGTAAAGGAAACCGGCCCGTCCAATACTTACAGAAAGACTCAGAGCTTGTCGATCACTTTTTTGAAGTTCCGCGCGGCGTAACCGAGGGGAGATTTGAACTGGCGACCGTTGATATAGAAGGTCGGGGTGCCGCGCACACCGATCTTGCGGGCCAGCGCCATATCCGCCTCGACTTGCTTGCGGATCTCTTCGGAATCGAGATCCTTCTTGAACTTCTCGACGTCCAGACCGATGTCCTTGGCGTAGGAGATCAGGTCATCCTTCTCGAGCTTGTTGCGCTTGCGAAAGACGACGTCGTGGAATTGCCAGAATTTGCCCTGCTTGTGCGCCGCCATCGCCGCGATCGCGGCGAGCTTGGCGTGTTTGTGGAACGAAAGGGGCATGTGCTTGAAGACGACCTTCAGCTTTTTCGGATACGCCTTCGACAGCTCCTCGACGACCGAGGTGACGCGCGAGCAGAAGGGACACTGGAAGTCCGAGAACTCGACGAGCACGACCTTGGCGTCATCGTCACCCTTGTGCGGCGAGCCTTCGGTGGGAATCTCGTGCTTCTTGTCGTCGAGGTGCGGACCCGGAAGCGTCTTGCCGTCTTTGATCAGCGCGGCGTAGATCTTGTTCTTCGACGTACCCTTCTTGACCAGCTCTTCGGCCTTCTTCAACTGGGCGTCGAGAGTCGGCTTGAAATGCGCATAGGGACGCGCGCCGATGATCTTGATCCCGTTGATGAAGAAGTTCGGCGTTCCGCGTGCGCCGACGTTGGCAGCAAGCTCTTGGTCGGCCTCGATGATCTTGGCGTACTTCGGATCCTTCATCGCCTTTTCGAGCTCGGCGGGGTCCAGACCGAGGGACTTGGCGATCTCCTTGTATTTCTCCAGGCCGAGGCCGCGGTTGTTCTCGAAGAGCTTGTCGTGGAACTCCCAGAACTTACCCTTCTCTTTCGCCCACAGGGAGACGATCGCCGCGCTCTTGGCGTGACGGTGGAACGGGAGCGGATTCTGGACGTAGCAAATCCGCACCTTGCCAGCGAAATCCTTCTCGATCTGCTTTAGCGTCCCGAGGGCGCGGCGGCAGAAGGGGCACTCGAAATCGGAGAACTCGACGACGGTGATCAAGGCGTTCGAAGAGCCCTTGCACGGGGTCGTCTCACTCAGCTCGACCTTGTAGACCGTATTGGACGGCGCGTACGGGCGAGGCTTGGGCGCGAGGCGCCCGCGAGCGATCAGCGTGTTGTACACCTTCGACATCGGCGTCCCAGCGGAGACGAGCTTCTCGACCTTCTTCAGCTCTTCGTCGATGATCGTTTTGAACGCCGAGAAGGGTCGCGCACCGCTGATCTGGCGGCCGTTGACGAACAGATTCGGCGTACCGCGCACCCCGACGCGCTGCCCCATCAGCATGTCCTCTTGGACCTTCTTCTGATAGGTTCGTTTGTCGAGGGCATCTTTGAACTTGGCGATATCCTTGACTCCAACCTCTTTGGCGTAGGAGATCAGGTCATCCTTCTGCAGCTTGCGCTGATTCTTGAAGAGCATGTCATGGTATTCCCAGAACTTGCCTTGCGCGCCTGCGGCGAGCGCCGCCTCGGCCGCGAGAGCCGCGTTCTTGTGGAACGGCAGGGGGAAATTGCGGAAGATCACGCGCACTTTCCCGGGGTACTTCTGCATCACTTCCTTGATCGAAGGATTCACGCGGCTACAGAAGGGGCACTGGAAGTCCGAGAACTCGACGATCGTGATCGGCGCGTGCTTCGGCCCCTTGATGTAGTCTTTGCTCTCGTCGACCGGGACGCGCCAGACGACTTTGCTCGTATCGCGGGGCGTACGGCGATTGGGGACCATCCGCGAGGGACGTTGTCGCAGGAACGTATAGCGATGGAGCGCAGCGTTGTTCTCGCGGGTCAGAGCCGCACTGACCTTCAGACCGGTCAGGCCAGCTTTCGTCTTCTCGGCGATTTTGCTCAGCTGCGCGTCAATCACCGTCTTGAAGTAGGAGAATGGACGAGCGCCGACGACCTTCACGCCATTGACGAACAGGTTCGGCGTGCCACGGGCGCCCACACCGGCAGCGATCGCTTGATCGTTCTGGACGTACGCGCGAATCGCCGGGTCTTTCAGATCGCGGCGGAAGCGATTCACGTCGAGCCCGAGGTCCTTCGCGTACGAGACGAAATCATCCTCGGTCCACTGTTTGCGGTTCGAAAACAGCTTGTCGTGAAACTCCCAGAACTTGCCCTGCTTGTGCGCCGCCATCGCCGCGATCGCCGCGGGGAACGCCGCGCGGTGAAACGAGAGCGGGTTGTGGCGGAACTCGACCCGGACTTTACCCTTGTAGGTCGAGAGCACCTCTTTGATGGCAGGGTTGACCCGGCTACAGAACGGGCACTGGAAGTCCGAGAACTCGACGATCGTGATCACCGCGTCCTTGGTGCCTTTCCAGGGAGTCGACAGCTTACCGAAGTCGATCCGACGGCGCGGCACGTCGCGAGGCGTCGGCCGCTTGTCGGTGTTGTTGTTGGTGTTGGTGTTGTTCGTATTGGTGTTCTGATTCACAGTCTTCTGATCGGGGGCTTTCGTCCCGACGGACATCCGCCCGACCATGAAGCTGATCAGCGCGACTACGGCGCATACCAGTAGCGCCATCTCCTTTTGCATAGGATCCTTCCTTCTTGCGTGTGGCAATCCAATTCAATCCGAAATCATCTGCGAATGCCCGCTGACGGGCTCAGGCGGTACGGGGAGGTCGCTCGAACCCGCGATCGATCCCCTCGCGGGGACCAACGAGCGATATCGGGAAGATCTGTCGCTGCGCACGCCGCGGGCGGATGCGTGTCGACGCGACGATCGCCTTGACCGTGGTGGAGAACGAAATGTCCACGGTGTGTTTCGGCAGATTGGTCTGGCAAACCGGGTTGCCCGGGAGACAGACGAGCCCCTCGAGCAGATGGTCGGCGTCGTCGGCGGCGCTGTCGACCGACTGGGTATCGTCGACCATCCAATCACCGGCACCACGCGAGAGCCCGACCGTCGCCGAAAAATCGGCTACGAACGGAGAAGGCCCTCGATTCGTTTGGGCGGTCACGGCTGTCGGTAACGCTCCTGCCACGATGGCCATTGCCAAAAGCGCGACACAGAGCTGCCTCGTGTGTGTCATTCGTGCCTGTGGAAGGGTCCGCTCTCGCTCCCCTTCTGCTACACTCATATGGGCTCAGTACTATAGGAAACCTGCCGATCAATGTCAACAGGCTGAGATCGGGCCCATTCTCCTCGTTTCGAGCGCTCCCGCCCGCGGGTGCTCGTCCTCGCGACCAACCCTTGCGCGGCATCAATTTATTCCCATAATGTCCGAAGCAGCGATGGAGGCCGCGATGGGAATCAAAATCTACACCACCCAGTATTGCGGGTACTGTCGTGCGGCGAAGCGCTTTCTCGACGAGAAATCGATCCCCTACGACGAGATCGACCTCACCCACAACTCGCGTTTGCGAGAAGAGATCTCCCACAAGTCCGGAATGTACACGGTGCCGATGATCTTCATCGGCGCCGCCTGCATCGGCGGCTACACGGAGCTGATCGGTCTCGATCGCAGCGGTCAGCTCGAGTCGATGCTCCGCGACGAGCTAGACTGACGGCCCTATCACGGTATCCGCCACCCGCCCGCTGGATGGATCCCCATCGCTCGTCTGGATTAGCGCCTGTAGATCGTGATCATCACCCGTCCCCCCATTTCGGTCAACAAGACCTGGGGCGTCCGCATGATGAGAATCGCGTGGTTGCCGTCCTTGGTGAGCGGAAAGCTATAGCGAACACCGCTGGGAAGCTCCGTCAACGTCGCTTTGCGTTTCAAGCGGGACTCGTAGAAGGTCAGCACCTGTCGCAGCGTGTCGTCGCAGGCGAGCGTCAGATTGGCTCCGGTCGTCGTCAAGCGGCTGCTCTTCTCGACGATACGCGCCCCTGGATAGAGCGGCACCCGCAAGCGCTTCTGGAACTGCTCGAGCAGCGAGACGGGCTTCGGTTGCTGGGCGTCGGGCTTGTTGGTCGTCACCACGGGACCAGGGCCCAGATCCGGCCCATCCAAGGTCTTCGGTGCCTGCAACGTCGCCGGACGCTGCTTCTTGGCCGGTTTGGTCATCTCGCGCCCGTCGTTCTTCGGGCAACCCGCGAGGAGGAACGGTATGAGAACCACAATGAAGCGCATGATCGTCAGGTCCTGCGAAGCACGGTGCCGTTCGAACGGCATTCGTGACGAGCTCGTTCGGTATAACTCGGCCGAACGCACGTCCATTTCAGCGAGCCCGACCCTTTCAAAAAAAAGGAGGCCCGTTGGCCTCCGAAAAAAGTTCCCCGCCGAGCCGGTCTTGGAAGAATGCGTTTAAACCCTTCCCTAAAAAGGTGGGAGTCGCTGAGCCTACTTCAGGCGTCCTAATCGAATAGGCTGGCACACCATAGACCCTCGCGATACCCGGGTTTAATGCTTAGGGATTAAACCTTTTTTTTTTTTTTTTCACCCGGCAGGTACTGTCGTTAGTATACCCAGATCGCGAGGCGCTCGGCAATCGGGAATCTCTACATGAACGCGGGGTCGGTGTAGACGCCGAATTCATTGCGGAAGACATCGGAGATCTCGCCGAGGGTGATCCCCTGCTTCACAGCGGCCAAAATGGGAGGTACGAGGTTGGTCTCTTCGCGACATGCACGTCCGACCGCCTCGAGTCGTTCGGCGACGAGCGTGGTGTCGCGCCGCGATTTCATCGCCCGAACGCGAGCGATCTGGTCCTCCTCGACGCGCGGGTCGATCTTCAGCGTCGGGATCGCTTCGTCCGCGCCATCCTGGTAGGCGTTGATCCCGACGATGATTCGCTCTCGACGCTCGACCTTCTGCTGATCCTCGTAGGCCGAATCGGCGATCTCCCGCTGGGGGAAACCGCGCTCGATCGCCTCGACGATGCCGCCGAGCTCGTCGATCTTGGCGATCAGCGCCTCGGCTCGACGCTCCATCTCATCGGTTAGCGACTCGACGAAATACGAGCCGGCGAGGGGATCGACGACATTCGCGACTCCGCTCTCGTCGGCGATGATCTGCTGCGTCCGCAGGGCGATCTTGACGCTCTCTTCGGTGGGTAGCGCGTAGGTCTCGTCGAGGCTGTTGGTGTGCAGCGACTGCGTCCCGCCCAAAACGGCGGCCAGCGCCTGCACCGCCACTCGAACCACGTTGTTGTAGGGTTGTTGCGAGGTCAGCGAGACGCCCGCTGTCTGGCAGTGCGTGCGCAACACCCACGAACGCGGATTCTTCGCTCCGAAGCGCTCGCGCATGATGCGCGCCCAGATTCGCCGCGCGGCGCGCAATTTGGCGATCTCTTCGAAGAAGTCGTTGTGGATGTCGAAGAAGAACGAGAGACGGGGCGCGAACTCATCAACCTCCAATCCAGCCGCGAGACCCGCCTCGACGTAGCCGATCCCATCGGCCAGCGTGAAGGCCAGTTCTTGGACCGCCGTCGCCCCCGCCTCGCGGATGTGATATCCGCTGATCGAGATGCTGTTCCAGCGCGGCAGATGTTTCGCCGAATAGGCGAGCATGTCTCGAATGATCCGCATGCTCGGACGCGGCGGACAGATCCACTCCTTCTGGGCGATGAACTCTTTCAAGATGTCGTTCTGAATCGTCCCTCCGACCTTGTCGTAGGGCACCCCCTGCTCGTCGGCGACGGCCAGATAGAGCGCCAACAGAACGATCGCTGGCGCGTTGATCGTCATCGAGGTCGTCACGTTGTCGAGAGGGATGCCGTCGAACAGACGCCGCATGTCGTCGAGACAGCAGACCGAGACACCTTCGCGCCCCACCTCACCCCGCGAGAGAGCGTGGTCGGGGTCGTACCCCATCAGCGTCGGCATGTCGAACGCCGTCGAGAGCCCGGTCTGCCCGGCGGCCAGGAGGAAGTGAAAGCGGCGATTGGTATCCTCGGGGGTGCCGAATCCGGCGAATTGGCGCATCGTCCAGAGCCGCGTGCGATACATCGTCGGATGCACGCCCCGGGTGTAGGGATAGGAGCCCGGCAGTCCGATCCGAGCGGGATCGCCGAGATCGTGCTCGGTATAGGCGGCCTTGAGCGGGACGCCGCCCATCGTCTCGAAGCTCTCGCGTCGTTTCGGCGCCTGGGCCACGAGCTCTTCGAACCGCGCCAACTCGTCGGGTACCGCCTTCAATCTCTTCTCTGCCATCGCTCTTCTCCACTTCGCCACGCCGTCCGACGCCGATCGTCGACGGCGCGACGCGGCACGACCTGTATCAGTCTACTCTGCCGCGAAGTCCTGGGTCAAAACCCGGGGCCCTGGAGGCGACGCGGGTGCGCGCCCCCACTCGCTCTCGATCCGTTCTCTCAACGTTGCGTTCGGATTGATGACCAGGCGAATCGTCGTGGCGCGCTCGAGCATCTGCCAATCGTTCGCGCTATTTCCCGCGGCGAAGAGCGGATCGACTCCGATCCAATGCTCGATCGCCTGCGCCTTTCCAGCGAGATTGGTCACCGGTTCGATCAACTCGTCGGTCAGCCGCCCGTCGACGACGCGCGTGTGAATCGCCAACACGCGCTCCGGCGGCACGCCGTAGTCCGCGGCCGATTGTCGAACGAGCCAACGATTCGACGCCGAGACGATCCAGACCTCGATTCCGAGAGCGCGGAGCAGCCGCACCAGCTCGCTCATCTCGGGGATGCGATGCTCTCGGAACTCCGCGTAGAACGCGGCGGCGAGCTGATCGAGGCGACGCTCGTCCATACCCGCCATCACCTGGGCGCAGAAGCCATAGCCTGCGGTGGTGTCGACCGCGCAGCGTGCCTCATACTCGGCGAAGACGTCGCGACGATAGTCGTAATCGACGAGCTGCCGCTCGGCAAAGAGGCGCTTCAGGAACGCCTCCCCGATATCCTCGTGCCAAAGCGTCCCGTCGGCGTCGAAGACCGCGACACGGCGCGAACCGTCGTCGCCAGCGCGTTGGCGCTCGGTCGCCGCGAACGCCCGAAGCTGCTCGAGATTGGACGCGGACCAGCGCCCCGGGGCGAGCGAAGCACCGGCCGTATTGGCGTCACCCACGGTGTCACCTGCCCTCATCGGAACGACCGCAGCGCTTGCTTGACCTTCGCGCTCGAGCG
>JAGQJP010000485.1 GCA_020430585.1 Myxococcales bacterium
CGTCGCCGACGACCTCGGCCGCCGGGTCCTCCAAGGGCTTGGTCAGGTAGAGCGTGTAGGTCAGCGTGCGCACGTCGATCTGATCGTCGGTCAGCCGGGACACGGTGTAGCTGTCGGAGAACCCGTCGTCGGGCACCTCGGTCAAGTCCTGATCCGCCGTCAACGTCTCGGGGGGAAGGCCGTCGGTGACCCAGTGGAAGGTCGTCGTGACCTGGATCGGGAAGACGTTCTGCTTTTGGAGCGTGCTCTCGGTCGCTTTCCCCGTCCATTGGTCGTATTCGGTGACGATCAGGTCCTTCTCGACCGCCGTGTCGTCGGTGTAGAGCTTCTTCACCTCGGTTACGCGGTAGGCCTTCATCGGCTGGTTCCAGACTTCGGAGCCCGTGAAACGGTCGATGACGAAGCTCTTGTCCTTGTTGCCGATCTGGTCGGTGATGAAGATGTGGAACGCCGCTGGCGTGACGTCGCGGAAGTCGATCTTCGATCGCGCCTCTTCGTCACCGTGATATTCGTTGCGCGTACCGAAGAAGCTCGAGCTCTGCTCCATCCAGGCCTCGGTGAGGAGCGCCTTGATGTCACCAGGGGTGAAGGTGACGCCATTGACCACCGCGTTCTTGCGCGGCTCGAGGTCCATGATCGCCGCTGCAGACCAGGCGTTGCAGTGTCCCCACCATCCGCCGACGCCGATCACGCCGCGCCCCGAGTGGATGATCTCCCACATCGTCGCGCTCTCGGTCGGCACCGTCGGCAGGTTCTTCTTCGCCTCGTCGATCTCGGTGCGCAACGTCGTGTATTCTTTACCCTCGTCCGTATCCTGCCAGGTCTCACCGCGCTCGATCATCCGGTTGAGCGTCGGCACGAGCTCTTGGATGCGCTTCTGTTTCGGCGACAGGTCCTTCTCGACCATCTCGTAGTAGGTCTTCGCCAGGTCGAGGTCGATCTTGTCTTTGTTACCCATGAACTCGTCGAAGAGCTCGGCAGGGCTGGGGATCGAGTCCCCTCGATGGCGCCAGGCGACGCCGTTCTTGGTGTAGGGCCACCACGAGCCGACCCAGATCACCTTCGAGACGCTGCCCCGCAGCGGCAGATCCTTCCAGAGCACGGGGCCGTAGCGCGAGTTGTAGTTGGCCGCCGAGGCGCTCACCGAGAAGGCGAGGGCGACGAGGGCGGCGATTCCGATCTGAATGTATTTCGTTCCGCGAATCATACGTTTACCTCCCGACACGCCGCGCTCAGTTCCAGCCGTGTTCGACGAGCAGAGTCTCGCCATGGTTGTTTCGAATGTAGAACGGCCACTTGTGGCCCTTCTGCCAGAACACGATCTCGTTGGTGCCGAGCTCGAAGTAGAGATAGCTCTTGGACGACCAACCGGGCTGCATGTTGTCGGCGATCGGCTTGAACGCCGTGTCGAGGGGGATGTCGCCTCCCGAGCGCTCGACTCCCGCCACCGAGGCATCGGGTACGAAGGCGGGAAAGACCGAGCCCGGCAGATTCACGGGCTGATTCGTCCCAGCGGCGACGGTCAACCCCAGCGGGTAGGTTCGGGTGTACCGCGTAACCGATACCAGATAGAGCAGGTCGTCCATTTCGAGCTCGAGCTTCTTCTCGAAACCGTCGACCCGCTCGTTGGAGAAGCCCAGGTTGGCTGGGGGCGTCGCCTGGGTGATTTCGAGCTTCACCACGTCGCGCAGGACGTTGTTGATGTCCTGCTTGCGCAAGCCGACGACCTTGTAGCTGAACAGGTGGATCTCCGAGGAGACGTTCGCCAGCAGCTTGACGCCCGGCTCGTTGGAGAGCGACTCCCGATTGGTCAGGAAGTTTTGTTCGAGGCGGCGGAAGGCCACTTTGAACGTCTCACCCGTGGTGTAGAATTGGTCTCCGAGCCCGGTCTGGACGAACGCGTTCGGGCCCTTCGGGTCGCAGTCGGGGCAATCGAGCTTGCCGCCCGTCGTCGTCCCGGTCGTCGAGCTCTCCTTCTTCGAGCAGCCCCACGCCAGCGCGACGAGTAGCGATAAGACGAGCCATCCTAGCTTTCTCCTCATGACGCCTCTCCTCATGATCGATCGGATGTTTCCGTTCTTTCCACGTCGAATCGCGGTATGTGGTGCTGTACGGCAGCTGGGTACATCTGACCACAAACCCGCATCGAACACCTCGCTGCATGCAGCTTTGGTGCCAGCCAACTCGGCGGCGTCGTCGCCTCCCTGCAGGACGGGTGAGATTTCACTCGAACGCGGGGTTGGGCGCTGGGCTGCCGTTTGATTCTCGTTGTCGTTCGATGCCAGTCGACGTCTCGATGGTAGGCGATAGCGCGTGATATTTCAAGCGATATTGCGGGCGCGCAGGCGAGCTCAGCCGGGTCGGACCATCTTCTCGGGACGAACCACGTCGTCGAACTCCGCCTCGCTCAGAAAGCCGAGCTCGAGGGTCGCCTCTTTGAGGGTCAGGCCCTTGGCGTGAGCGGTCTTGGCGATCTTCGCCGCCTTGTCGTAGCCAATTCGCGAGTTCAGCGCGGTGACCAGCATCAGCGAATTATTCACGTGCTGTTTGATCCGCCCGAGGTTGGGCTCGATCCCTTCGGCGCAGTGTTTGTTGAAAGCGCGACAGGCGTCACCCAAGAGGCGTGCCGACTGTAGGAAGTTGTAGATCATTACGGGCTTGAAAACGTTGAGCTCGAAGTTACCGCTCATTCCGCCTACGTTGATCGCGACGTCGTTGGCGACCACCTGCACGCAGACCATCGTCATCGCCTCACTCTGCGTCGGGTTGACTTTGCCGGGCATGATCGAGCTCCCCGGCTCGTTCTCGGGGATCGTGATCTCCCCGATACCGCAGCGCGGCCCAGAAGCGAGCCAGCGCACGTCGTTGGCGATCTTCATCAAGCTGCATGCCAGCGTCTTGAGCGCTCCTGAGCTCTCGACGATCGCGTCGTGGGCGGCGAGCCCCTCGAACTTGTTCGCACCCGTGACGAAGGGCAGCTCGGTGAGCGAGGCGATCGTCGCCGCGACGCGCGTCGCGTACTCGGGATGCGTGTTCAAGCCCGTGCCGACAGCCGTGCCGCCGAGGGCCAACTGGTAGAGGTGCTCGAGGCTGCGCTCGATCGCCTTCATTCCGAAGTCGAGTTGGGCGACGTAGCCCGAGAACTCTTGGCCGAGGGTCAGCGGGGTGGCGTCCATCAAGTGGGTCCGGCCGATCTTCACCACCTCGGCGAAGGCCGCCGACTTGGCGGCGAGGGTCTCGCGCAACGTGCGCACGTGGGGCAGCAGGTGGTGGGTCAGCTGCTCGACCGCCGCGATGTGCATCGCCGTGGGGAACGTGTCGTTGGACGACTGCGACATGTTCACGTGGTCGTTGGGGTGGATCGGCTCTTTCGAGCCCATCGTGCCGCCGAGGAGCTCGATCCCGCGGTTCGAGATCACCTCGTTGGCGTTCATATTGGTCTGGGTGCCGCTGCCCGTCTGCCAGATACGCAGCGGAAAGTGGTCGTCGAGGCTGCCCGCGATCACCTCGTCGGCGGCGGCGACGATGGTATCGCGCCGCTTCTCGTCGAGCTTTCCGAGGTCGAAGTTGACCAACGCCGAGGCCTTCTTGACGATTCCGAAGGCGCGGATCAGCTCGCGCGGCATCGTTTCGTCGCCGATGTCGAAGTGGTACAGCGAGCGCGCGGTCTGCGCTCCCCAGTAGCGGTCGTTCGGCACTTCGATCGAACCCATCGTGTCGTTTTCGATTCTCGTGGTCGTCATCTTCGCTCCTTTGATGCGGCGCATCGGTCGTCGCCTCGGATCTACTGCAAATCGTCCGCGGTTTCAAGGAGAGAGCGCGGAAGGTGTGCGCCGCGTGGACTTCGATTCGGCGCTTGCCTTTCGCGGCCGTGCGGGATAGAGTAGGAGCCCTCTTTCAGCCGCAGCGGCGGTTTCCGACTCGCGGCCGAACGCAACCCAAGGAGGCAGCTGATGGTGATGGACCTCGAGATGATCAAGAGCGTATACGCCAATCTCCGCGCACGGCACGAGCGGGCCCGCCAATGGCTCGGGCGGCCGTTGACCTATACCGAGAAGGTGCTCTTCTCGCACATGAGCGAACTGCCCACGACGCCGCCCAAGCGGCGCAAGACCTACGTCAACCTGCAACCGGACCGCGTCGCCCTGCAGGATGCGACGGCGCAGATGGCGCTCTTGCAGTTCATGAACGCGGGGAAGAAGCGCGTGTCGGTGCCCTCGACGGTGCATTGCGATCACCTGATCCGCGCACAGCTCGGCGCCCGCAAGGACCTGCAGATGGCGAACGCCGAAAACTCCGAGGTCTACGACTTCCTCACGACCGTCTCCCAGAAGTATGGCCTCGGCTTTTGGAAACCGGGCTCGGGAATCATCCATCAGGTCGTGCTCGAGAACTACGCGTTCCCCGGCGGGATGATGATCGGCACCGACAGCCACACGCCGAACGCCGGCGGCCTCGGGATGGTCGCGATCGGCGTCGGCGGAGCGGATGCGGTCGACGTGATGGCAGGTCTGCCCTGGGAGCTTCGCTGGCCCGGCGTGATCGGCGTCAGGCTGACGGGCTCGTTCAACGGCTGGACCTCGGCCAAGGACGTGATCCTCAAGGTCGCTGGGATTTTGACGGTCAAGGGCGGCACGGGCTGCATCGTCGAGTACTTCGGCCCTGGAACGGCCTCGATCTCCTGCACGGGCAAGGGCACGATCACCAACATGGGCGCCGAGATCGGAGCGACGACCAGCCTGTTTCCCTACGACGAGCGGATGGCGACGTATCTCCGCGCCACCGAACGGGCCGCTGTCGCATCGCTCGCCGATGGCGTCGCCGATGGTCTGCGCGCCGATCCCGAAGTCGACGACGACCCGTCCCGTTACTACGATCAACTGATCGAGATCGACCTGTCGACCCTCGAGCCCCACGTCGTCGGCCCCCACACCCCGGATCTGGCGCGGCCGGTCTCGCGCCTCGGCGGCGAGGCGAAAGAGAAGGGCTACCCGATCAAGCTGACGGCGGCGCTGATCGGCAGCTGCACGAACTCGTCCTACGAAGACATCGGCCGGGCGACCCACATCGCGCGACAGGCGGCAAAGCACGGGCTCAAGCCGAAGTCGAACTTCCTGATCACCCCCGGATCGGAGCAGATTCGCGCGACGATCGAGCGCGACGGGATGATGGAGACGTTGACCGCTGCGGGCGGCGTCGTCCTCGCCAACGCCTGCGGCCCCTGCATCGGCCAGTGGAAGCGCTCGGACATCGCCAGCGGCGAGAAGAACTCGATCATCACCTCCTTCAACCGCAATTTTGCCAAGCGCAACGACGGCAACCCTGGAACCAATGCCTTCATCGCCTCACCCGAGGTCGTGACGGCCTTCGCCTATGCCGGTCGCCTCGATTTCAACCCGCTGGTCGACAGCCTCGCCGCGCCCGACGGCACGCAGGTGCGCTTTGAGCCTCCCGTCGCCGACGAGCTACCACAGAAGGGCTTCGATCCGGGAGAGCGCGGCTTGATCACGCCCGCCGACGATTTCGACGCGGTGATCGTCAGCGTCGCTCCGAAGAGCGATCGACTGCAGCTTCTCGAGCCGTTCGCGGCTTGGGACGGTGACGATTTCGAAGGTCTCCTCGTCGGCGTGAAGGCGAAGGGCAAGTGCACGACGGACCACGTCTCTCCCGCGGGGCCTTGGCTCAAGTATCGCGGCCACCTCGAGAACATCAGCCGCAATCTCTACATCGGCGCGGTGAACGCCTTCGATGACGCCGTCGGACAGGCGCGCAACATCCTCACGGGCGAGACGATGTCCTACCCCGATCTGCTCAAGGCCTACAAAGAGGCGGGCTACAACTGGGTGATGATCGGCGACGAGAACTACGGTGAGGGCTCGAGCCGCGAGCACGCTGCGATGGAGCCGCGCTTCATGGGCTGTAAGGCGATCATCGCCCGCTCCTTCGCCCGGATCGCCGAGACGAACCTGAAGAAGCAGGGGGTCTTGCCTCTGACCTTCGTCGATCCCGCAGACTACGACAAGGTGCGCGAGGACGATCGCGTCGCGATTCGCGGCCTCGCTGGCCTGGCGCCCGGGAGTAAGCTCACCTGCGAGCTGACGCACACCGATGGCAACGTCGAGCGCTTCGAGCTCGTCCATTCGATGTCGCCGACGCAGATCGACTGGTTCAAAGCCGGTTCGGCCCTCAACCTCGTCGCCCAACACGCCGCCGCATAGCGCGCGGCGCAGGCCACCGATGTTCCCGAGCCTCAGATTCTTCGACCGGACGTCGCGACGCTCGTCTCTCGGGTGCGCGTTCGTGCGCGTTTTCGGGCTCAACCTGGCGTTTGGCCTCGCCCTCGTTTTCGGGCTCGTCCTCGGCGGCGGCTGTCGCAAGGGGAGTGACCCGACGACGGCATCGACGAGCGGCCCGCGGACGGACGTGCAGTGGTTGCGGCCCGTCACCGCGCTCGAGAAGGGCCCCCTCGCCGGCGTCGATTGGCGCAGCACCCTCGATCAGCTGCGTCGAACGCGTCCCTCGCTGAAGGCACCGTTGCCGGCCCTCGCCTATGAGGAGCTCGTCGGCGCCGACGGGCTGCGCCGCATCTGGTATAGTTTCATGCCCAATCGCGGTCTTTACAAGATCAAGTTGGACTTTCGCGCGCCCCTTTCGGGCCTCGTCAAGCGGGCCACGACCGGCTGGGGGGCGCCGACCCGCACGCTCGGCGACGATCCGAAACGGAAGCGGCTCGTCTGGCGTATCGGCAGCTCGCCGATCGAGGTCGAGCTCGCCCCCCACTTGATGCGCAAAGGGGTCGTCCGACTGCTGATCCGCGACACGCGCATCGTTCCTTGAGCGCCTGAGTCGCGCCGTCAAACGGTGCCTACGGTACCGAAGGCCGTTCGTTCGCGCGGGTCTCAGGTGCGGGCGCCAGAGCTTCCTTCGAGCGCCAGTGGCTCCGCTCCTCAGTGCGGGCGCCAGAGGCGCTTTGGGTCGAAACGCCAGCGTGCATCGAAGAACCCGCCGCCTCGGACGCGGCGCTTGTCCATCACCTTGCCGCCGAGCTGTCGATGGATCCCGTTCTCGTCGAACACGACGTAGTCGGGCAGCCAGCGCGGCAGGTAGCGCGTCGCCAGGACGCCGCGCCAGCTCGTGCCACTCAGCACGACGACGTAGCGCTGGGGATTCAGCGGATTGGGGTAGATCAGCGCGACACCGAGATGGCGCCCCTCGAAGCGCGCGCCTCCAACGCGGATCCCCTTCGCGTCGACGCGCAGCGGTGTTTTCGCCAGAATCGTTCCGAGCAGCGCGTTCCCTGCGGGGGTGCCGTAGAGCACGAGGTGATAGCGCGCGATGTCCTCGGCGGTGACGTCGCGATCGCGTTTGACGGGCATCCGCACGTCGGCTCGGATCGAGTGGAAGCGTGCGTCGGTCTCGGCACGCATGCGGTTGATCGCCGTCTCGTCGTCACGCTGCGTACCGTAGACGAAGAGCTGGGGGTCGTAGCGGGCGTCGGGTATCGGACCCGAGAGGCCCGGGCGTTTCTGCAAGCCAGCCCGCGGCGACGGCCCGAGCTGCCAGCGGCGCGCCGCGCCGCGGTGCAGCGTCGTCGAGCTCGGCAGAGGGCCCCGCGTCGGCGACGGCGCGAGGGACAGGAGCTGTCCATCGATGCGGATCGCCATCACCCGCGAGGGCGCCCGCTGCCAGTCGATCGTCAGCTCCCGCAGATTCGCGCTGCGGATCGTCAGTTTCCCCTTGGCGATCTCCGCCCGCACCCGCGCCAACTTCTCCAGCGTGTCGAAGCGATCGAGGCGCAGCCAGAAGTAGCGCCTCTGCCGATAGCCGCCGCTCTGAAACTCGAGACGCTTGGGGCGCATGGGTCGGCGATGGCGCAGAAGCCACTTGAAGATCGCGCCGTCGCGATACCCGAGCTGCCA
>JAGQJP010000486.1 GCA_020430585.1 Myxococcales bacterium
CGTCGGTCATGGGGAGCGACCTACGGCGGACACCGTCGAAGGCCGCCAGCGCGTTGGCGACGGCCGGCGCGGTGGGGACGAGCCCGATCTCGCCGACGCCCTTGGCACCGTATGGACCGTGGGGATCGGGGACCTCGACGCCAATGATCGTCATCTCCGGCATCTCGCGGATGCGCAGGACGCCGCAGTCGTTGAGATTGAACGACGTGGGCCAGCCGCCCTCCATCACGAGCTCTTCAGTCAGGGCGTAGCCGATCCCCATGTGGATCGAACCCTGTAGCTGTCCCTCGAAGAGCGTTGGGTTGATGATCTTCCCCGCGTCGTGGGCGGCGACGAAGTGCACGAGCTTGCCCCGCTCGTCGAGGATCGCCAGCTGCGCGGCATAGCTGTACGAGTAGTGCGTGACGACCCGTTCGACGTCGGCGCCGGGTTTCGTCGTCCAGTTGCAGGTCCACTCGCCGTCGTAGGTCCGCCCGGCGAGCTCCGCCAGCGAGTGCTGTTGCAGGTCTTCGCGCAGGCGCTTGCAGGCGTCGATGATCGCGTTGCCGAGCAGGGACGTCGCCCGCGAGGCGGTGGTCATTCCCGCTGCGCTTTCTGCCGAGGTGTCGACGATCACCTCGACGATCGTCGGGTCGATCCCCGTCTCTTCGCAGAGGAATTGTTTGGCGACGGTGTTCACGCCCTGTCCCATCTCGGTCCAGCCGTGATGGATCGTCACCTTGTCGGCGCCGCCGATCACGATCTTCGCCTGGCTCGAGTCGGGCATGCCGTTGCCGATCCCCGTGTTCTTGATCCCGCAGGCGAGGCCGACGTGGGGATGGGCATCGTAGAAGGGCTTGACCGCGTCGAGGCAGGCGCGGACACCGACACCGCCCTCGAGGACTTGGCCCGTCGAGGTGCAGCTACCGTCGATCAGCGCGTTGTCGTAACGAAACTGCCAACGGTCGAAGCCCCCCATTTCACAGAGCTCGTCGACGGCGCACTCGAGGGCGAACGCTGCCTGGTTCGCGCCAAACCCGCGCATCGCCCCGCAGGGGATGTTGTTGGTGTAGACCGTCGTCGCCTCGATGTCGGTGTGCGGCACGTAATACGCGCCCGTCGCGTGCCCGGCGGCGCGCTCGAGAACCTTCGTACCGACGGAGGCGTAGGCCCCCGTGTCGCCCCAGATTCGGGCATAGAGCGCCTGCAGCTTGCCCTGTTCGTCGCAGCCGAGGGTATACTGCATCCGCAGCGGGTGGCGCTTGGGGTGCACGCGGATCGACTCTTCCCGGGTCAGGCGCAAACGGATCGGTCGATCGAGCAGTGTCGCCGCGAGGGCGGCATGTCCCTGGACGCTGAGGTCCTCTTTGCCGCCGAAGCCGCCGCCGTTGGGCATCAGCACGACCTGCACCTGCGACTCCTCCAACCCGAGGAGCTCGGCGATCTGGCGCCGGTCTTCGAAGACCCCCTGGCCCTGGCTGTAGACGGTGACCGCGTGCGCGGGATCGTCGCTCGGCGCGGCGACGCAGCACTCGGGCTCCATGAAGGCGTGCTCGATGAACTGCGTCTCGTACGTCGCGTGGTGCACGTGGGCGCAGCGCTCGAGGACGTCGCTCGCCTGGCCGCGCTTGACCTTGCAGACGCCGAGGGCGTTCGCCTTGCCGATCGCCGCGTGGATCTGCGGGGCGCCATCGGCGAGGGCCTCGTCGATCGTCGTCACGGGCGTGAGCACCTCGTACTCCGCCTCGACCAGCGCCGCGGCCTGTCGCGCAGTCGTCTCGTCGACCGCAACGACGACGCAGAGGACGTCTCCGATATAGTGGATCTCGTCGCCGACGCCGACGATCACCGACCAATCCTTGTAGATCAGCCCAACGCGCCGGTCGCCTGGGATGTCGCCGGCGGTGATCACCCGGGTCACGCCCGGCAGCGCCTCGGCTTTGCTCGTGTCGAGGGAGCGCAGGATCGCCCGCGGGTGCTCGGAGAAGCGCAGCGCCCCGTGGAGCATGCCCTCGAGCCGTAGGTCGGCGACATAGGGGCGTTCGCCGAGGGTCAGACGCTTCGCGTTGTCCCGCTGTAGGCGTGACCCGGCGCCGCCCGAGCAGGGGCTCTCGACGATCGGCGTCTCGTTGGCGAGGGCGTCGCGGGCGAGCATGATCGAGTCGATGATCTTTTCGTACCCCGTGCAGCGGCAGAGATTGGGGTTGAGCTTCTTCTTGAGCGCGTCGCGGTCGATCGCGGGCGCCTTCTCCAGCACCGCCCGCGCCTTCATCACGAAGCCGGGGATGCAGAAGCCGCACTGCGCGCCGCCGAGCTCGGCAAACGCGGTGGCGTAACACTGGCGCTCGAAGGGGCGCAAGCCCTCCATCGTGGTCACGCTCTTACCTTCGATCTTGCGCAACGGCAGGGTGCAGCACATCTTGCCGGCCTCATCGACGAGCACCGTGCAGCAGCCGCAGACTCCTTGGCCGTTGCAGCCGTCCTTCGTCGAGGTGATCGCCTGCACGTCGCGCAGATAGTCCATCAGCGAGATTTCCGGGTCGCCGTCCCAACTGACGGAGCGGCCATTGAGGGTAAATTGCATCGGGACCTCTTCTGTGGCGTTAGAGTTCCGTCGCAGTATACCATATCGGGCCTGGGGCGGGGCGGCAAAAGCGCTCGGCATCGAGCCAGGGGCGGGGTGGCCAACGCGCTCAGCTCTGGCGGCGGCCCTTGGCGAACGACTCCATCCGTCCGCGCAGGGCGATCCGGATCGCGCCCCGGAAGGCGCCCGGGAAGTGGCGCTTGAGGAAGGCGCCCACACGGCCGTGACGCGTGATCACCGCGTCGGCGCGCCGCGCGGCGATGGCGTCGAGCATCTCGGCGACGGCGCTCGCCGTGTCGACGACCAGGCGCGCGGGTCGCGGGTCGCGTCGCTCGGGGTGGTAGACACCCGCGTTGTCGACACGGGCGAGGTCGCTCTCGACGATCCCCGGGTTGATGCAGGTGACGGCGACGCCGCGCTCGGCGAGCTCGAAATAGAGCGCCTCGCAGAGTCCGACAAGGGCGAATTTGCTCGCGCTGTATGCGCTCGAGGTGGGAAAGCCAAACAGGCCGGCGACGCTGGCGACGACCACGATCTGCCCCTTCGAGGCGGCGAGGGCCCCGAGGGCGGCGTAGATCGTATCGATCGTACCGAAGACGTTGGTCTCGAACTGGCGGCGAAAATCGGCGGTCGTCAGCTTCTCGAAGAAGCCGGAGACGCCGAATCCGGCGTTCGCGACCAGAATGTCGAGTGTGCCGAAGCGTGTGAGGGTCTCTTCGACCGCGGCGTCGAGGCTCGCCCGGTCTGTGATGTCGCAGGCCAGCGGCAGGCACTCGCCTCCACTCGCCGACAGCTCGCCGGCGATCTGTTCGAGGCGCTCGCGGCGTCGGGCGGTGATGACCACTATCGCGCCCTCGCGAGCCATTGCGCGGGCGAGCTCGGCACCGATCCCCGACGATGCACCGGTGATCAGCACGACCTTGCCGCGAAAGCGTGTCCGTTTGCGCATCAGGGCTCCTTCAGCGTTTCGACGACATACCGGCTGTAGACGAACGAGCGATCTCTTGCGTGTAGCTCCGCGCCCAGCGCGTCGTCGCGCTCGAATCGGTCGGCGACAGAGGCGGGACATTGGCGCGGGACCAGCAGGTTCCAATACGCGATCCGGCAGCCCGGGCGGGCGTGCTCGGCGATCGAGCGGAAGATCGCCGCCATCGACTCCTCCGAGATGTACTCGAAGATGTCCGAGAAGTTGATCGCCGAGATCGGCTCGTGCCCTTTGGAAGCGAGAAACGCCTCGACGCTGACGAGGCGAAACTCGATCCGCTCGAGGCGTTCGCGCAACCGAAGGACGTTCTCTTCGAGAAGATAAGGCGGAAGCACGCGGCGATGACGATAGTTGCCGAAGAAGATGTACAGGATGTAGAAGTTCTCCTGCACCAAGAAGTGGGTGAAGGCATACTCGGCGCGGCCGAAGAAGTGATTCCCCACCTGGTCGACGGCGACGTACTTGAAGAATTGGGGGTCTCGGCCGAGGCGCCCGAGCATGAACTCGCCGAAGAAGAGGCGGAAGAGGGCGCGCCACCGGACGTTGTTCCACTCGCGATGATAGAGCTCGCTCTGCTCTTCCAGGGTCATGCAGGCCGCCATCTTCTCGATCGTGCGGCGGCTCTGCACGAAGGGCAGGAACTTCGTGCGGAAGTGGTGGAAATAGCGCTCGAACTTGCCCGTGTGCACGACGCCGACGTCGATCAGCTCGGAGTTGGCGTCGAAATAGTCCCGGGCGCTCGACGGGAGCTCGCTGCGGAGCTGCTGATAGAGCGCGGTGCGCCGCTTCGACGGGCGCACGCCGAGGAAGGCCAAGAGGTCGGCGTAGTCGAGGCGACGCAAGGCAGCCTTTTTCAGCTCACAGAGGGCGATTTGAGAAGGATTGAGGTCGATCGCCGTGACCGAGGCGGCGCCATCGAGGAGGTGGGCGAAGCTGTTGTCGCCCCCCGAGGCGATCGACAGCACGTGATCGTCGGCGCCGATTCGCAGCGCGAGCCGATTGAGCTCGGGGTCCTCCCAACACTGGGCATAGCGGATGCGGTCGAAACGAACGCGACCGGCGACCTCTGCTTTCATCGCACTCACCACCGTCTTCGGGTGAATCAGACGAATGATCGATCCGTCACGGCACGCCCAGGATGGCGGAATCAGACGAGAACACGAGCGTGGGCGAAAAGATTAGCGCTTGGAGAACTGGAATCGCGCACGAGCACCGCGTTGGCCGTACTTCTTCCGCTCTTTGACGCGCGAGTCGCGGGTCAAAAAGCCCGCCTTCTTCAACACACCGCGCAGCTCGGGGACACAGGTCTGGAGCGCGCGGCTCAGCCCGTGGCGAATCGCGCCCGCCTGGCCGGTCAGACCGCCGCCACCGACGTTGACCACCAGATCGAAGCGACCCTCGGTCTCGGTCAGCTTGAACGGCGCAATCGCCAGCGTGACGTGCGAGCTGCGAGGAAAGTAGTCTTCGATCGTGCGCTTGTTGATCAGGACCTGCCCCGTCCCCGGGCGCAGATAGACGCGCGCGGTCGAGGACTTTCGACGTCCGGTTCCGTACCACTGATCAGTCATCGATTCCACTCCTACAAGGACAGCGTCTTCGGCTGTTGCGCATCGTGGGGATGCTCAGCTGCCGAGTAAGCTTTCAGTTTCTTCAGCATCCGACGACCCAGCGGACCACGGGGCAACATACCTTTGACCGCGTGCTTGAACAGCTGCTCGGCGTCTTTCTCGCGCAGCTTGTCCGCTCGAATCGAGCGCAGACCCCCGGGATACCCGGTGTGCCAGTGATAGAACTTCGTCGTCCATTTCTGGCCGGTGAGCTCGATCTTGTCGACATTGACAACCACCACGAAATCGCCGGTATCGACGTGCGGCGTGTAGGTGGGTTTGTTCTTTCCACGCAGAACCGAGGCGACCACGGTGGCAACGCGCCCGAGGCGTTGTCCGGCGGCATCGACGACGTACCACTTGCGTGGTTCGACCTGATCGCCGATGATCACTTCGCCTTTCTGGTTCAGTTTCGCGCTCTCTGTTTTCATTTTTCTTCAACTCCCGCGTTCGAAGTCTCAATCGTATAAATTATTTGGATCGCCGTGTCAAGGCTTTTCGGCGTGTTACAAGCGCCCGTTTCGCCAGAGTTTCCGCAGCACGGGAGGCAGCGAAGGGTCTATTTTTCCCCGTTCGTCGCGGCTGAGACGCTCGAGTGTCCGGAGAAATTGCTCCCCGGCGCCGATCGACCGATAGAGCTTCGCCAGGCTTCGCCAACTCTCGAGCCGGTTGGGCGCCCGCCGCAGCGCGTCGAGCATCGTGCGCTCCGCGCCGCGCGCGTCGCCGCGCTCGAGCTGCAGCAAGGCGAGCCGTTCGCGGCAGCCGAAGGCCTGGGGATAGTCTCGCGAACAGCGCAGGAGCGCTCGAATCGCCTGCTCACCCCGCTTGGCGCGGTAGTAGTGTAGCGCGAGCTGAAGGTATCCTTTTTCGGCGTGCCGAAAGCTCGACGGTCGCGCGAAGAGCGCTCCGAGGCCCACGATGAAGCAGAAACTGGCGACGGCGATCGCGATTCGCACCGCAGGCGGGCGCGCTGACCCCGGCGTCGTGGCGTTCTCGGATTCTCTTTCGTCGCTGCGCACGGAGTCGCGCCGAGGTGTGCGCCAAGCGAGCGCGAAGAGGGCAACGAGGAGCGCGTTCTTCGCCAGCGCGACGAGCGCTGGAAGCATCTCCAGCCGCAGCAGGCCGACGTAGTGGAAGGGCCAGAGCCAACTGCCGAGCGCGGCAGCTCCGCACAGTAGCATCGGTCCCAAAAATCGCTGCCCGGGCGCGAGGGCGAGGCCGACGAACGGCACGACCCAGACCAGGTACTGCGGCGAGAAGAACCTGTTGAGCAGCATGAACGCCAGGAGCACGCAGACGACGCCGCGCGCTCGCTGAGTGGGAAGGATCGACGTTGCGCTGGCTCGTGCGAAGCGCGCCGTTACCGCGATCCAGCCCGCGAGGACAAGGAATGGGGCGGCCGAGACGATGCTCGCGGTTCCGCTGCCGACGAGCTCCCACGAGCCGCTACCGCGTAGCGCGCGAAGGCTCAGGC
>JAGQJP010000487.1 GCA_020430585.1 Myxococcales bacterium
GGGATGCGGGTCAAGATCCTCGATCTGATGAATCTCTTCGAGGTCGAGACCTACCTGCCCGCCACGCTCGAGCTGCGGGTCCAGCCCAAGGCGGTGCCGCGACCGACACGTCCGATCCCGGTCACGCTGAAGAACCTAGAAGAGAAGAAGGGCGGCCACCTCTTGCCCGTCGTCGGGCTCGGCAGCGATCTGCGCGAGCTGCGCGACTTCACGCCCGGGACGCCCTTCAAGCAGATCGACTGGAAGGCCTCGGCGCGGATGCGCAAGCTGATCGCCCGAGAGTACGAGAGCGAGCTCACGGTCTCGACCCACTTCCTTCTCGACATCGGCCCGACGATGCGCTGGGGTTCCGTCGGACGACGCAAGCTCGACTACGTCCAGGCGATCACGCTGAGCCTCTTGCGATTGATGTCCTCGAACCAGGACCAGGTCGGCCTCTGCTTCTTCGACTCGCAGCTGTTCAGCTACTATCCCGCGCAATCCGGGTCGCGCCACTTCGCGCGGCTGATCGAGGCGCTCCTCGAATTGAACAACGTCGCCCATGAAGATCTGACCGAGGGCACGCGCGCGGAGCTCGTCGCGCGGATCGGCGACTTCCTCTTCTGGCAGGAGAGAATCGACCTGCGCCTCGGCGGCGACGGCTTCGAAGCGGTGACGCGAACGTTCGACGACGGGCTTGGGCTCTTCGAGTCGGAGCGCGTGATCGAGCACGTGCAGCAGGTTCTGGAGCACGAGAAGAGCCTGCGCGCAAAGCGCCTCTATGGGAAGACGCGAATCGCCAGCGATCCGATCGACGCCGAGCTGCGTCTTTTCTGCCAGATCAAAGGGATCGAGCTTCCGCTGCGTTTCGACACGGCCCGCGACCAGAAAAATCGGGGACTCCACGAGGCCCTAGAGCGGATATATCTGCGAGCGCGGACACCACAGCTGATCGTGATCCTCACCGACGCCCACGGCCTCGAGATCACCGACCAATTGCGGCGCACGACCCAGCTGTTGCGCAAGCGACACCACCATCTGGCGCTTTTGTTGCCCTTCGATCCGCACTTCGAATCGCGCAGCCGGGTCGACGACGCGACCGAACAACACCTCGCCTCGCTGCACCGTATCGAAGAGCGTCAGCGAGGGCAGGTGCTGCGCCAGGAGCTCGGCCGCCTCGGGATCTCGCTGATCCACTGCACGCCCGATCAGGCGCTGCAGACGATCCTCGACAAGCTCAAGCGCTTTCGCCAGGCGGTCTAGAACCAACGAGCGAGGGCACCCGAAAACGTCCGTCCCGGCGAACAGGAGCGGAGGGCTAGAGGTAGGGCTTCTTCAGCTCGACGGGCGTCTCTTTGACCCCAGAGCCGCGCTGCTCGGACGGTTTCTTCTGCAGATTGGCAAACTCGAACTTCAACCGGTAGGGCGAGGCGGACTCGAACTGTTCTTTGGTGATCGCGTCCTGCTCGTAGAGGCGCTTCATGATCTTGCCGAGCTTGCGCTGCCAGCGCCAATTGACGACTCCCCGCTTGAACTGGTACCAGCCCGCCTTCGGCGACGGCTTGAGCCCCATCAAGAACGAGACCTCGAGCGGCGTCAGCTCGTCGACCTTCTTGCCGAAGTAGCGCTTCGCCGCCTCTTTGATCCCGTAGATTCCGGGGCCGTACTCGATGCAGTTGAGGTAGAGCTCCATGATCCGGTCCTTCGACAGCGCGAGCTCCATCTGCCAGACGATGATCACCTCCGAGAGCTTGCGCGCCAGCGTCTTGTGGCGGAAGAGAAACAGATTCTTGACCAGCTGTTGGCTGATCGTCGAGCCACCGTAGACGTAGCGATGGCGCTCGAGGTTCAGGATCAAGGCGCGGCGGATCAGGTTGACGTTGATCCCCTTGTGGATCTTGAAGGCGCGATCTTCGGTCATGATCGCCCCGACGGGGACGAACTGGGGCATCTTCTTCAGCTCGAACCACTGGTCGGTCCCGGGACCGACCTCGATCGTCTTGTCCTCGAACTCGACGCGATGGATGTAGGTGTTGGTGTCGAGCTTCTGTACGTTCACCTCGGGCCCCAGGGTTACCGCCTGGCAATCTTCGACGTCGGCGTCGATCGAGATCCAGGTCTTCGACGAGCGGAGCCGATTCCAGTCGATCTGCGCCTGCATGTCCAGAGATCCCGTACCGCGGAAGACCGACTTCTCGAGCTTCGGCAAGAGCGCCTCGGGGATCGAGTGGATCGCCTTGTGGCAATCCTGCTTGGGCAACCGAAGATAGGCATTGAGCACCGGCTTGAGCTGATCGAAGCGCACCGTCAGCCCGGCCTTGGCGGTGATGTCGCCGTAGGCGATGCTGTCGGCGCGCAACGCGATGCGCTCCTTCTTTCGGTCGAAGAGGGCGTAGCCCTTGACGTCGAGCGGTTTGAGCGGCATCGGCTCTTCGGCGACCCAGGGAGAGACCACGGTCACCCCGTCGACCTTGAGCTGCCCGTCGAAGCGCAGGAACGGCGAGCGCAAGCGGGCGACCAGCTTACCCTTCAACGTCACCTGCGGCTTTCCCGTGATGCGCAGACCACCCTTGCGCTTGGTCAGCTCGCGGGGCACCTTGAAATCGTCGAGCAATACGTTCCCGTCGAGGCTGCGTTTGGCGATATCGACCAGCCCGTCGACGTGCACCACGGCCGAGCTCATGTCGCGGTTGGTCAGCACCGTGTCGAGCTTGTAGCGCCAGAGCGGGCCCGCCTTCCGCAGGAGTCGCAACGACGTCGAGTGCAGGAAGTACCACGGCTCTTTGCGCCCTTCGCGCAGCAGGTTGAAGCGCCCGCGCGAGAGTCGGAAGGAGACGTGGGACATGTCGAAGCGCTTCTCCATTTCGGCGAGCAATCGGCGGAACCGCGCCCGCCCCGCACGCTTGGGGGCAGGCGATGGATCGCTCTCGGTGACCGTGCTCGATGGCGACATCAGCTCGACGAGCGCCACGCGCCACTTCGAACGCGGCGGAAGCGTGGCCTGGGCGACGATGCCGACGACGTGGACGCGGTCGATCGAGAGCCGCCCCGCGCGGCCCTTGCCCAACGAGAGAATGATCCGTTCGGTGCGAATCGGTCCCAGTGATTTCGTGCCGACGCGCAGCCCTTTGAGGACGATCCGTTCGAGGCCGCTCCACGCCAGATGGCTGAGGCGCACCGAATTCCCGCGCACCGTGAATTCGAGCCCATCGGGCAGCCGCAACTCGCCGTGGTGCCCGAGCGTCTTCAGATCGAGCTCGACGCTCGCCTCATAGCGATGCGGTACATCGGGGTAGAGGAAGCCACGAAACTCCGCCCGCAGGCGATCGCTCTGTGGCACCGCGCGGAGCGTGCCGCTGATCGAGGCGAGAGTACGCCCGGCGCGCGTGAGCTGCAGATTGTCGAAGGCGACACGCAGGTCGTCGAGGACGATCGTCGCGCCTCGCAGCGACAGGCTGGAAGAGGTGCCGCGGTGGCGGCCAGCGCGCGCACGGCGCTGTCGCAGCCGTCGTAGCGTCTCGCGCAGCGTCTTCGCGTCTTTTGGCAGGTCGCTGACACCACCGCGCAACGTGACGACATCGATCGCCGCCTTCGGTGGCCACCAACGCAGCACGCGAAAGCGCGTCTCGATGCGAACGCGGTCGATCAACACCAGCTGATTGACGGGATCGACGACGCGAACGGCGGCGACCGAGAGCTCACCACTCGTCGTGCGCAAGTCGACGTCGCCGTGCGTCAGAACCAACCCGTAGCGCTCGGCGATGCGGGTCAGACGCTCCCCGACCTTGCGCTCTGCGTAGCGCTGAAGCTGAACGTAGGTGACCGCGATGCCGCCGACCCCGATCAGGAGGACGAGCGCGAGGGCGATCGGCCAGCGCCGACGCTTGGGGAGACCGAAGACGGCGCTCTGCACCGTCTGCCGCTTATGATCCGTGTGTACCAGAGCCATCATATTTCCAGCGCGCCGTCTCGCGCATACTCTACCACGAGCTGCGCGGCGCCGCGACGTCGATTGTCCTGCCGACACTGGATCGCAAACATCGTGCCAGCTGCCATCCTCTGTAGCATCGTGGACCTCGGCCGCCGATCAATGCGACGCCCGTGTCGTGGCGGACACAAGAGTCTCCAAAGCGACACATCGCCACGTCGACGGACGAGCGCGCAGAGGCCCGTCGATCCCCATCCGACGCCTCATTTCACGCGGGTACAAATCGCTTCGATGCTGTCGACCATCAAACCCGAGCGGACGTGGATCCCGGTCATCACGTAGTTCTTACGGCAGGTGAGGAAGTGGTCGGTGCCTCCAGAGCCGCCGGCCCGCTTGCTGTAGTGCGTGTCCTGGAAGCTGAGGACGACGCGCTTCTTGGTGAGCTCGCTCTTGATCCGAGCGATTAGCTGCTCGAGCGTGAGGCCGTTGAAGCGTTTCGCGTCTTGGGCGAGCATCGCGATCTTCGCTTCCAGCGCGTACTTCGACTTCTCGACGAGCTTGGGGCCCGGCTCGCTGGGGGCGTTTTTCTTGGGGAAGGGAGACTCGAACGTCGGATCCGACGCGACCCAACTCAACTGCTCGCGAAACTCGGTGCCGCCGTCGACGCGAACCCCGAGGAAGAGCTTCTTGCGCTTGAAGACCGAGGACGGGATCGCCTTGTCTCGTCCGAGCTCGATCACGTAGCGACCGACCACCACCGAGACATAGTGCTCCGCCGACCAGAGCGGCGTGCCGCTGTCGTCGTCGCCGTAGAGCGAGAAGCGGAACTGAAAGATGCCGCTGACGTTCTTGGCCTTCAAATCCGCCAAGCGGCCCTGATACTTCACCACGACCCGTTTGCCCTGGGAGAGGCGCACCTTGCGAAGTGGCCGTGCGCTCGCACGACCCACGGTGCATAACACCAAGAGCGCCACCAGGCACCATCGCATCGTCATCATCGAATCGACCCCTACACACCTCGGGTGCAAGCAGAGAAACGCCATAGTTATAGCGAACACCGCGCCGGATTGCCAATACTTTGTAGAATCGCGTGATCCGACCCCCGAGCCCCTCGCGTGGCGCTCCGAGCCCGCGAATTCGGGCGCCGAGACGAATTACGCGGAAGGTTTACAAATCATGGCGGATGGGGTAATTTCTTCAGCTTGTGAAAGCGCCCAATCCCCACGCCGTCGGCCCGCCGGCACCCTATCGCTTCGCGCGAGCCGACTTCGCGATCGCGCTCTCGTTGTGGGTCGCCTGCGTCGCGTTGCTGCTACAGACGAGCAGCATGGGATACACCCGGGACGAGAGCTTCTATTTCCGCCACTCGGTCACGTACGTGCGCTGGATCTCCGGGTTTCTCGGGAAGGGGGAGCCCGCGAAGTGGACGAGCAAGGACTCGGTCTACCGCTACTGGCACAGCACGGGCAACAACATGGAGCACCCGCCGCTGATCAAGGTGCTCTTCGGGCTCAGCTGGCGAACCTTCGGACAGAAGCAGCGGCGGATCGGCGCTCCCTTCAAGCACGGCAAGTACGGCCTGGTGATCCCGTTGCTGGCGAACGCCGAAGAGCTCGGGCTGAAGGTCGGCGACCGGCTGCTCGTCTCCCACCCCAAGCCCGTGAGCGCCGCCGATGGCGATCGACCCGAGCGCCTGGCGGGGGGCACGCTGGTCTCGGCCAAACCGCGCGCACTGATCAAGCTCGACGGCGATCCGCTGACCCCAGCCAGCTTCCACCGCGTCTGCGACCAACGGATCGACAGCGAGACGAAACGGCCGCTCACGATCGGCGGCTGCACCGCACAGAACGACGGGCCGCTGGCGCTCCTTCGCGAGGATCTCTCGATGCGCGCACCCGCAATGGTCTTCAGCGGGTTGCTGATCGCCCTGGTCTTCCTCTTCGGCGTCGAGCTCTTCGGGCGGATTCCAGCGTTCTTCGGGGCGCTGATCCTGTTCTTCACGCCACGCTTCTTCTTCCACTCGCACCTGACTTGTTTCGACGTGCCGATCGCGACGCTCGTCTTTGCCACACAATACGCCTTCTGGCGCTCCGAAAGCCGCCGAACGTGGGCTCTCGGTGCCGCTGTCCTCTGGGGTCTGGCGCTGTTGACCAAACACAATGCGCTCCTTGTCCCCGTCGGGCTGGTTCTCTACTGGTTGACCGCCCACTGGCGTGAGTACCGACTCGCGCTTCCCGACAGCTCGGCCCTGCGCCTCTTCGGCCCGCAGCGAGCCCCGCGTTGGCGCTCGGCGATCGCGATCGCGCTCGGGATCGCCACGCTGGTTGGCGGAGCCCTCCTGTTGGGGCTCAAAGGTGCGATCGCCGCCAGCTTGCTCCTCGCGATCGCCTACGGTCTCCGTCTGCGGCTGCCGTCGATCCCCCTCGCCTTCCTCTTGATGCCGCCGATCGGTTTCACGATGCTCGTCCTCTTCTGGCCCGCGCTCTGGTACGACACGCTGGCCAACCTCGAGTGGTATCTCAACTTCCACCTCAAGCACGTGCACTACTCGCAGCAGTACTTCGGCGAGGTGCTCGGCGTGCCGCCGTTTCCGATCAGCTTCCCCTTCGTCATGACTCTCACGACGGTGCCCGAAGCCCTCGTGGTTCTCTCGGGAACCGGTCTGGCGCTGTTCTACTTGCCCTGGCAACGCCTCTCGGCCTGGCTTTCGCGTGACGAGCCGCAGAGCGCCAAGGTCCGCTCGCTGCTCGCCCTCGTCCCGCTCTCGCCTCGCGCGCGCTGGTTCATCGCGATCAACGGGTTGATCCCGATCGCGGTGATCGCGATGCCCTCGTCACCGATCTTCGGCGGCGTGAAACATTGGTTTCCGACGATGCCCTTCGTGAGCCTGATCGCCGCGGGCGGCTTCGCCTTCATCTGGAAGCTGGCGGAGCGCGGGCTGCCGATCAAGAGCTCGCTCCAACGTAGCGCCATCGCGCTTCTCTGCTGCCTATTGCTCTTGACGCCCCCGCTTCGGGCCAGTCTGCACAACGTCTCAACGGGAACCTCTTACTACAATGGGTTCCTCGGTGGTGTGAGCGGAGCCGCTTCACGTCGCATGCATCGTCAGTTCTGGGGCTACGCCGTGCGCGGCGCGCTCCCCTGGTTGAACCGTCGGGCGCGCAAGAACGCGCGCGTCTGGTTTCACAACGCCACCTGGGGCGCGATCACGATGTACAAGCAGGTCGGCCTGCTGCGCCACGACATCCAGAATGCCGCCCTCCAGCAGGCGGAGATCGCGATGTTCTTCCACCAGAGAGCGTTCGAGCCCTTTTACAACGAGGTTCAGCGTGCGTTCGGGACGAAGACGCCGGCGCACCAGATCACGATCGACGGCGTGCCCGTCCTCAGCGTCTTCGTCAGGAAGGGGCGATGAGCCACGAGCTCTCGAAATCGGGCGCAGCGATTCCTCCGATCGCCCGACGCCTGCTCTACCTCCTGCCGCTCCTCGCGCTGCTCGTAGCGATGCTCTACTTCGCCATCAGCGAATCGCGTCGACGCCTTGCACCGCCGAGCGCGGCGGCCTGGGAGCTGCTCGCGCGCTGGCTCGCCCCGACTCTCCAAGCGGGAGACGGTTTGCTCGTCGACCCGAGCTGGGCCGTCGGCGCCCTGCACCGCGTCGAGTCGGAGATCCCCGCACCTCAGTCGACCGATCCCGATCCGCTGCTGAACATCCTCGATCGCCACGCCGTGCATCCCGCCGATCTGATGTGGCTTCGTCGCGTCTTCGTGATCGAGGTCCGGGACTTTCCGCGGGACCAACCGCCGAAGCTGCCGGGCTTCCGAGAGCAAGAGTTGCCCCGCGAGGCGGCGTTTCCCGAGCTCCTCGGCCGCACGTTCCGTCTGCGGCTCTATCGGCGCACGCGCCCGACGGTGCTCTTCGACTTCGTGCGCCAGCTGAGCCAGGCGCGGGCGTGGCGGCTCGACCAACACAGACGGCGCCAGAGCTGCCGTTGGCAGAAACCGAAGCTCGCCTGCCAGCGCCCGCAGCGCGGCGCCTCGTGGTGCGACATCGTCCCTGTGCGAGCCGAGCTGATCGGAACCGGCCCCGCGGCGCTCTTCTTCCACATGTGCAACCACAACGGCCGCTCGTTCCTCGAGTATCCCGCGACGCCGCTCGGTCGACGGATTCGCGTGCAGATCGGCTGGCAGATGTTCGCCTTCCAGTCCAAAGACGGAGACCCCGTGGTCCTCGACGTCTTCGTCGCGGGCCTGCATCGCGGGTCGATCTGGGTGCACCCGAACGACAACCGGATGCGTAGCCTGACGATCGACACGCGCTCGCTGCGCGGCGAGGTGCGTCCCGTGCGCTTCGTCCTCTCGGGCGGGAGCCACTGGGGCCGAAACTCTCTGCTCGTCGGTTGGGTCGAGGACTAGGATGGTCGGGCGTTTCATCAAAGAGAACCCGCTGTTCTCGATCGCCCTCGCCATCCTCTCGGTCTATGCGCTGCTGCCGGTCTGGAGCGTCCACTACCTCCCGCTCCTCGACTGGCCGCAACACCTGGCGATGGTCACCTTTCTGCGCCACGGCGGTGACCCCCAGTGGGGCTTCGACCAGTGGGTGATGGTCGACCACAAGGTGGCGACCTATCTCAGCTTCTACTATCTCAGCGCCTGGTTCGCCTATCTGATGTCCGTCACCGCCGCCTGCAAGCTCGTGCTCAGCCTCTACCTAATCGGTACGCCGCTGGCCGCGGTCTACCTCTTGCGCAGCTTCGAACGCGGCCCGTGGCCCGCGCTGTTGACCTTCGTCGTGGTGTTCAACTGGCCGTTGTACATGGGGTTCGTCACCTTCGTCCTCAGCTTTCCGCTGATTTTGCTCGGCGTTGGGCTGATCCAACGGATGAGCAACTTCATGACGCGGCCGCGCTTCTATTCGCTGATGGTCGTCTGTGTGCTCCTCTTTTTGACCCACGCCCTGAGCTACCTGATCTTGGGAGCGATCGCCCTGCCCCTCGTGTTGGTCTCGATGGCGCGCCGACCGCGCAAGCTCCTGTTGGCCTGCGCCGCCTGGGTTCCGTCGCTGGTCCTGTTCGGCGTATGGGCCTTCGCCCTCTTCACCGCGAAGCCGACCAACCACCTGATGAACTACCTGAACCCGGCAGAGGCCCCCAAGTCGGCGATGCGCGTCACCTATCGCCCGACGAAGGTCAAGATCGCCGCGATCCAAGAGAACTTCAACGAAGGGTTCAGCGGTAACGAGGACAAGGGGATCTATGAGACGTGGCGCCATTGGTTGCTAGTCCTGATCGCCGTCGGCGTCGCTCTGGTGATCGTGCGCCATTTCCTGCCCAGGCCGCCACGCCCTCCCTCGACGATCCCCTGGTTTCGACCGCTACTGGTGGTAGCGCTCATCGGCGGCTTGTACTTCGCGCTGCCCCTCGAGATGCTGGGCGTCTGGCCGCTCTCGCCCCGGGTCGTCTCGATCGCCGCGCTGCTCGCGATCCTCGCGATCGGACCCCTCTTTCGCTCGCGGGTGCTGAACGCGCTGCTCTTCGTGCCCGTGTTCGCCCTCGCGCTGCAGACGGCGAAGCTGAACAGGACGAAGTTCGAAGCCTTCCAGAAAGAGACCGTTGGCCTCGCGGAGATCCTCGAAAAGCTGCCCAGAGGCCGCCGCGCCTACGGGTTGATCTACTACATGGGCTCGCGCGAGATGACGCTCCCCGTGTTCATGCACTTCGCCAACTACTACGTCGTCGAGCGCGGCGGGATGGTCGGCTTCTCGCAGTTCCACTACAACATCATGCCCGCCCATTACCGCAACATCGCCCTGGCGCCCTACCCCGGCCAGAGCGGAGAGTGGCGACCCAGACGCTGGAAGTATCCGATCTATGGACCGTTCTACGACATCCTCATCGTTCGAGGCTACGGCGTCCCGGGAATCACGGGGGCGCCGCGGGGGGCGCTCCAGCTCGTCGCGCGCAGAGGGCTGTGGGCCGCCTACCTCAATCCATCGGCGGGAAAACGGCGTCCACTCTACTCCTTTCGCGAACAGATCCACCAGGCGAAGGTGACCCTCGCCGACCACGGCACGCTCAAGAGCTGCGGCCCCTTCGAGAAGGGGCGCTTCCTCTGCCCACACCAGGGCTGGTCGTGGGTCGGACCCTACGAGACGCGCGTCGGCGGAGTGCACGTGCCTTGCATCTGGGCGCATCCGGTGACGGGCAAAGTGGTGCGCATCCGCTTCGTCGGCGTGCCGCGGGGGACATCGATCGCCGGGATCTATGGGATCGCCGACAGCGGCTTCCCTGGCCGACGCCCCTTCGGCGCCCCGGTCGAGCTCGATCTATTCGCAGACGGGAAGAAGCTCTCGACGCTCACGAGCCGCACGCGGCCGGGCTACGACAGCTTCGACGTGCGACTACCCGCTGGGACGTCCAAGACGATGGATGTCGAGTTTCGGATTCACACCAAACGCGACGCGCGGCGACACTTCTGCTTCACCGCGACGCTCTTCCAAAATCGCGCAAGGTAGCGCACGCTCAGGGCAAGCGCCAGCGATAGCGCTCGTCGAACTCGCACGCCACGCCGCGAAGCCGCTTGAGGACGAGCCCCTTCTGGCGGGCGACGACCTCACCAGGACCGCCGCGATAGCCGATCACGTAGTTGAAGGTGTGGCGTGAGAGCGGCGTACCACGACTGTAGATCGGTGCCGGGCGATGGAGATAGGTGCTGCCGCCCGTCCACGCGAGGTGCGCGACGTCGATCCGCACCCCGCAGAGGTCAGAGCGCCGACTAGCAGCGAAGAGCAGCCGATTGACATCACCGAAATCGTCCCAGGCGCTCGCCTTTGCCCGTTGGGGATAGCTTCCGATGTCTCCCATCGTCAATTTTCGGCGTGTCGCGGCGCTGTGGCCGACCAAGAGCAGGAGCAGCGCCACCAGGATCCAGTCGGCGCGTTGCGGCAGGAGGGAGAGGCCGACGCCGACGAGGGCGCAGCCAACGGGCAGCACGGGCAAGATGAAGCGCAGCTCTTTGTGGGCGATGAGCATGTGCAGCCCGATGAACCCGAGGGTCATCAGCACCAAACCAGGAGCGCGCCGTGCGGCGAGAAGCGTCCCCACCGCCAGGACCAGACTCAGAAACGGCATCGACGAGTAGAGATGGACGAGATAGTAGGACCAAGGGGCCGTACCCCAGCCCGCCGCCTTGCCTTCGATCAGGTTGAAGCGGAGGTAGACGATCGCCGAGTGGAACCATCCCGCGTACGTCACGTTCGGTGCGTGGCGCCAGGTCAGCGCGTCGAGGGCGCCGAAGGCGACGGCCCAGATCGCCAAGACGCCGACAACCTCCGCGACGCGGCGCCAGGTGGTGGGCGTGGCGCTCCGCATCTCGAGGAGCGCGCGACCGACGAGAATCGTCAACGCCGCGACGCAAACGACGGCCGCATGGAGCCGCAGCATCGTTGCCAAGCCGAGCAGTGAAGCCCCCAGGAGCACGCGCCAGCGCGGTGCTCCGCGCTCGAGGAGGAGCGCCAGGCCCCAGACGATCGGAAGAGCACACGCGGTCTCGCTCATCGCCCGATGCCCGAAGTACAACGCCAGCGACGAGAGGGAAGCGATCGTTGCCGCGACGACCGAGTCGAGCTCGCGGGCGCCCAGAACCGTAGCCAGACGATAGGCACCGAGGGCAGCCCCTACACTCATCAGCGCAAAGACGCACTTGACGAGCCGCACATAGACCAGGGGCGAGTCCCCACCGAACAGCGCCGACAGCTTGAGCCAGAAGGCGACGAATCCGGGCAGGGCCCAGTTCCGCGCGCCCTGCGCAAACTCCCAGGCGACGAGGCCGTGGCCGAAGACCAAGCGGTGGGCCGGCTCGAAGGACTGGTAGATCTCGTCGGGCCAGACGATCCCGTCGTCGGTGAAGACGATGGCGACTCGTAGGACCAGGCCGGCGAGGAGGGCGAGAGCCAACAGGGCGCGCGCCGACAACGTTCTGGGCATCGTCTCGTCCGAATCTCGGTTGGGGGCCATTCCCCAGTCGAGGCAATCATATCGCGGGCGTTCGATCAAGGACGTTGACGCGCGGCGGATCCGCAGCGCCCGAGCGGCGAGCGGCGTCCAGGGGCGCGCTACAGTAAGATCCGACGGTTACGCCACGGCGTCTCGCGTGAGGATCTTTTTGGTTGCACAGCGGGGCCTATCTTCTTATTAATCTCTAGAAATTTTCCGAACCTTCGCGTTGTCCGCGATCGAATGACGGGCCTCCGCCGTCGCGGTGTGTGATCGAGATTGATGCGCTCTGACCGGTACAGCCCGATCCTCTGGCCCTTTCTGTGGCTCGCGATCGCCATCGCCTTTCTGTTTCCCATCTTCTCCGATTGGCAATCGATGGGAGGCTGGGATCAGACCTACTTCCACGCCTTCGACGAGACCGCGCGGCGCACCGTCCTGGACTACGGCCAGTTTCCCGCCTGGAACCCCTATCACTGCGGCGGGCGCACGCTGATCGGGCACGTCGCGAGCACGCACATGCACCCGCTGTTCTGGCTCGTCGCGCTGCCCCTGGGCACGGGACTCGGCTTCAAGATCTACCTGCTCCTGCACATCTTTCTCGGCGTGGCTGGGATGCATCTGTACATGCGCGAACGAGGGGCAGAGGACCTCGGCGCCCTCGTCGCTGCGACGGCCTTCGGCGCCTGCGGCTATTTTTCGTGGCACTTCGCGGGGGGGCACGTCTCCTACTACGGGCTGACGCTGACGCCGCTGATCCTGCTCTTTCTCGAGCGCGGACGTCACAAAGCACGCTACGGCGTCTGGGTCGGCCTGCTGCTCGCCTGGACATTTCTCCTCGGCGGCGCCTACGCCTACCCCTTTCAGGTGCTCCTGGTCGGCGCGCACGTGATCTACTACTCCGTCGCCGATCGCTCGCCGACGGCGTTCTACACCGCCGCGATCGCCGGCTTGGTCTCCCTCGGGGTCTCCGCGGTGAAGGTCTTGCCGGTGCTCGAGTTCACCCTCAAGCACTCGCGACCGTCGCAGCTTCTCGAGTCGATCGCCCCCTGGGAGCTTTTCGAGCCGCTGTTGAGCCGTCGCAGCCATTTCGGCCGTTGGGGGAACCACCCCTTCACCTGGCCCGAATACGGCTCGTACATCGGCTATCTGCCGCTGCTGTTGGCGATGATCGCCGCCGCCCGACAAACCACCCAGCGGCGCTACTATGTCGGGATGGCGATCTTCTTCCTCCTGCTCGTGCTGGGCAACCACGGTCCCTATTCTCCGTACGCCCTGTTGCGCAAGCTCCCGGTCTACAAGGATCTACGCGTACCGTCGCGCTATCTGATCTTCGTCGTCTTCTACCTCGCGGCCCTCGCCGGTTTCGCCGTATCGGCCTGGCGCCGCGAGCTGACGAGCCGCTTCGCCGCGCATCAGTGGCGCTACTATCTGCCGCACGCCACCGCGCTGCTGGTGATCCTCGAGCTCTGCAGCTTCGGTCAGCACGAGTTCCGGAGGACCTACAACATCAAACCCGTGCCCCTCGCATTGGGCGAGTCGTTCGACCAGTGGGTCGTCGGTCGACCCGAGGTCGAGTCGTACCTCGGCCCGTATCGCAACGTCGGGATCGTGAACTGCTACGAAGAGGGGGCAAACCCGCGCTCGCCGCATCTGCGGCGTGGAAAGGTGCCACAGGTCTTCTTGGAGAGGGTCGGCGACGGAAAGATCGACGAGATCCGCGTGACGCCGAACCAGATCACCTTTCGCGCCACCCTCGAGCGAGAATCGGTCGTGCTGATCAACGAGAATGTCGACAGCGGATGGCGCATCGGCGACCAAAAGGCGTTCGACGTCCGCGGATTGATCGCCTTTCGTCTTCCGGCTGGAGAGCGGCGATACCGCGCGGTGTACCGCCCGCGGTCGATGGTGATCGGAATCTGCTTGACTTCGACCTTCATGCTCGGAATAGTCTTTTTCTTTGTCGGGCTCGCGCGACGCCAACGTACCGGATGGCGCGCGACCCTCTTCCCGTAGCGCGCTCCACAGGCCCTGGAGCGACGCCGAGCGCCTTTGATGAGACAACGATTGAACAGCGTGCCGCGCGTACAGATCGACGAGATTACGAGCGCCCTCGTCCCCGATCAACTCGGAATCTGGCGCGCCCCGAGTAAACAAGCGACGCCCTATCCCGAGGAGGGGCACTCGATCTACTTCGAGATCGAGGACCGCTCGTTCTGGTTTCGTCATCGCAATGATTGCATCGCCGCCGTGATGCGACGCCACCCACCCGAGGGACCGCTGGTGGACATCGGTGGCGGAAACGGATTCGTCTGCCGACGATTGCTGGACGAGGGATTCGACGCAATCCTCCTCGAACCCGGCGACGTCGGTGCCCGCAACGCCAGCGTGAAGCGAAAGATCCCGCAGGTAATCTGCGCCACGCTCGAAGATTCGGGGATCCGCCCCGCGTCGCTACCGGCGGCAAGCTTGTTCGACGTCCTCGAGCACTTCGAGGACGATCGCGGATTTCTGGCACGGATCCGCGATCTTCTCGCCCCCGGCGGGTTGCTCTACGTCACCGTCCCGGCGCACCAAGCGCTCTGGTCAGCGGCGGACGTCGACGCGCAGCACGCGCGACGGTACAACGAGCGTCAGCTCCGCGAGCTGATCGCTCCCGACTTCGAGATGCGCTATTTCACCTATTTCTTCGGTCCCCTGGTGCTGCCGATCTTCGTCGCACGAACGATACCGCACCGCCTCGGAGCGCGCGGCAACTCATCGGTCCGCGCGGCGAACGAGCACGGGGTTGGAACGAGGCTGATGGCGCCCCACGGCATCGCCGTGCGCGCGATGTCCGCTATGCTGCGACCCGAGGTCGGGCGACTGGCCGGCGGCGGGCGTCTCTCCTTTGGCGCGAGCTGCTTGTTCGTGGCGAGAAAACGGGGCTGAGGCAGCCGCCGAGAGCAGGCCTCACTTGATCCGAGTACAGATCGCCTCGATCGTGTCGATCGACTTTCCGGCGCGGACGCGCAACCCGGTCATCACGTAGTTCTGTCGACAGTTGACCTGCTTCTCGAGCGCGGGGCTCGGACCACCGAGCTGCGGTGTGCGGTGGGCATCGGTGTAGACCAGGGTCACCTTCGAGATCAGCAGCTCACGCTTGATCTTGGCGATCAGCTCGGCGACACTCATCCCTTCGAGGCGCTGGGCGTTGAGCGCCAGCTTCACCGTCTCTGACGATGGCTTCTGGCGCCCTGGATCGGGCTGTTTGGCGGTGATGGGGGCGGGCGACTCGTTGACGAGCGTCAACATCTCGCGAAACTCGTGTCCGTCGATGCCGACCCCCAAGAAGAGTTGTTTCATCTCCAATACACGCCGCGGAATCGCGCGCTCGCGACCGAGCCTGGCGACATAGCGCCCATTGACGACGGCGATGTAGTGCGACTCGCGCCAGAGCGGCGTTCCACCTTTGACGACGCCGTAGAGGGCGAAGTCGATGCGATAGATCCCACTGATCGAGCGCCCCTTCAGATCGGCGAGGCGACCTTCGTAGCGAACGACGGTCCCGCGCACCTTCTGGCGTCGTGGCGCCCGCTTCTTTTGCGCCACGGCGGGGGTGAAACCGATCAACAATCCGAAAAATACTACGAGCCCGCGCTGCAGTCTGCTCATGTCGTCCCTCTCCTCCGGTCGGGATCTAGTTATAGTGCAGCCAAGAACGGGAATCCACTATTTAATTAGCTCGTCGGCGAAGGGCCGACCAATTCCCCACGCCGGTTTCGTGATCGAGAGGCGCTCGTGGAACGCGAGGAAGTCGCGGGTCTTCTGCGCGTCCGGCGGCATCCAGGATCGAAGAGCCCAGGCGCCCGAGACGACGACGACGAGGGCGACGAGCACCCCAACGAGCTTTCTCCAGCTCCGCGATCGCCCGCCCAGCAGCAAATAGCCGATGGCGGAGAGAATCACGGCCGAGTAGATCAGGGCGGCGCTCGGCGCCGGGAGCCCCAAGGCATTCTGGGGAAAACGGCCGTGCAGCAACAGCGGTAGCGACGCCTCGAGCAGCGGGTTCTGGAGCGAATCGGGCAGGTGCGGAAACAGCACCGACGAAGGTGCCGTGGCGACGATACTCGCGAGGCCGAGACTCACCGTGAGGATTCGCGCGACCAGTGGCCGGCTACGGTTCATCCGGTCGAGGCCGAGAGCGACGAGCAGCAACATCGGCCCGACAATGTTGGCGATGTAGCGCGGGCCGACCGTCCAGCCGCCCTTCCAGGGGCCGAAACAGGAGATGTATAGCGCGAACATCCCGACCAACAACAGCGCGCCACACGCCTCGATGCGAAAGCGCTGCTCACGAAAGGCCGCGATGACGCCGAGGGGAAACAGGGCGAGGACGGGCGAGAAGATGAACAGACCGTTCGATGGCGTGAAGAATGTACCGACGAACGGCTCCCAACGGGGCGCCGCCAGTCCGAACCAGCCCTGCTTCTGGAACGCGATCCACGCCGGCTCGAGGAGAAAATCGTAGGACGTCTTGAAGTACCCGCCGAAGCAGGCTTTGTGATAGGCGAAGGTCAGGGCGACGGGGATGGCGACGCCGACCATCGCCGCGACGAGATGGCGCCGCCTGTCGAGAATGCCCCAGATCCCGGCGCGGCGGCTCTCGGCGCTTCCGACAATGAGCGCGTAGAGCCCCAACACGAGACCGAAGAGGGCGGCGCTGTATTCCGCGCTGAAAGCGGCCCCGATCAGCGCTCCGGCCAGCGCGAAATAGAGCTGGCGCCCGAGGCCACGTCCCGGCCTACCGTGCAGGATCGCGAACGCAGTGATCAGCGCGCCGGACGCGAACGAGTGGCTCACGTAGATCAGCGCATAGGGAAAGGTCATCGTTCCGAGGACGTAGATCAGGTACAGCGCGTCTTGCAAGAAGGGATCGGTGCAGATCCGGCCGAGCATCAGATAGAAGACCAGCGCGAAAGCGATCGTCGGCACGGTCGAGCCGACCAAGCGGCAGAAGCGAATCTTCTCTTGTCGCTCCGGGACGCGGCCGATCCACTCGTTGAGCGTGTGATAGACGTAGTAGAAGGGGACGACGAGGAAGACCATCCCTGGTGACTTTCCCGGGTAGTAATCGAACGTCCGCCGCTTGCCCTTCCACTTCGGCACGCCTGCTAGATCGGTCCGGGGAAGCCACCAGTCGCGCATCGCGCGGTTCAGGCGCAGCTCGCCGTGCTCGACGATCGCGATGACGTGCAGGACCCTCGTGAGCTCGTTGGGGCTCGAGAGATTCGCCTTCGCTTTCGGAGCGTTCTCGAAGAGAGGAACGTAGAACAAGTAGCAGAACGCCGTGAACAGCAGCACCACGAACGAGCGATGACGGGCCAGCCGCGTCGCGACTCGCGCGCGTAGGTCGCGCCAGCGCCAGCGGGAGGAGACGTTCACTGGCTACGCCGAACGTCGGTCGAGAAGCCCCGTGTGGACGGCGACGAAGCGCTCGACCACTTGATCGACCTGCTCGTCGGTCATCGCCGGGTAGAGCGGCAGGGTGATCGTTCGGGCGCCGATCTCCTCGGCGTTCGGAAACATCCCGGCAGAGAAGCCGTAGCGCTCGACGTAGTAGCTCATCAGGTGGATCGGCCGGTAGTTCACCGCCACACCGACCGCCGCGTCCTGCATGCCCTGCAACACGTCGTCGCGCAGCTCTGGCTCGACCCAGATCGTGAAGAGGTGGCGCGCGCTGCGAGACCCTGCGACGACGCGCGGATAGTCGATGCCGAGCCCGTCGAAGGCGCGCTGATAGCGCTGGCAAATCCGCTCACGACTCTCGAGCTGCGCTTCGATTCGATCGAGCTGGGGCAGCAAAATAGCGGCCTGGAGGTCGTTCATGTTCGCCTTCCAGCCCATCACCGGCATGTCGTAGTGGCGATACCGCGCGGTATACCGATCGTAGGCGGACTTCGACATCCCGTGCAGCCGAATCACACGAACCGCCTCTGCGAGATCCTCCCTTGGAGTCGCGATCGCCCCACCCTCACCACAGGTGATGTTCTTGGTCGCGTAGAAGCTGAAGCACGCGGCATCGCCGAGTTGACCGGGCTTCACGTCGTCGCGAACCGATTCGATCGCGTGGGCGCAATCCTCGACGATCGCCAACCCGTGGCGATCGGCGATCGCCCGCAGGCGTCGCATATCGACGAGGTGTCCGTAGAGGTGCACGGGAATGATCGCCTTGGTGCGTGGCGTGATCGCCGCCTCGACCTGATCGAGATCGATGTTCGCCGTCTCGAGCTCGGCGTCGACGAAGATCGGCGTCGCCCCTGCGTGGATCACCGCGTTCGCCGTGGCGATGAAGGACATCGCCGGGACGATCACCTCGTCGCCCTCCCCGATCCCGAGCGCCTTGAGCGCCAAAAAAATCGCCGTCGTACAGCTCGTCATCCCGATCGCGTGCCCGACGCCGAGGTAATCGGCGAAGCGGCTCTCGAACTCTTGGGTTCGCGGCCCCGAGGTGAGAAACACGCCGTCGAGCACGGCTCCCAGATTGCGCAACTCCGGCTCACCCAGCGTGTGCCGGTAGAAGTCGATCCGTTCCTGACTCATCGATACTCCGTGGAAAAAGGGTCGCCGAACCCCGGGTCAGAAGACGCGCCCGTTGAGACTGACGTCCGCCAGCAACCGCTCGGCTTCCAATAGGTATTTATAGTACCCCAGCGTCTTGGTGCGAATCGACTGGTCGACCGTGTTGCGCTCGATCGCGCGGTAGATCTCTTCGATCGCGTCCTCGATCGTATGGGCGACGCGAAAATCGAGGACGCGGCCGATCTTGTCGAAGTTCACCGAATACGAACGCTTGTCGGGGTCGTCGGGGACGACGTCGATCGTGACGTTCGGTATCGTGTCGGCGATGATCCGCGCCACCGTCTTGACCTGGTAGTTCTGCTCGTTGGCTCCGACATTGAACGCTTCGCGGTTGATCGCCTCGGCCGGGGCTTTGAGCGCAGCGATGAAGGCGCGCGCCACGTCGCGCACGTGTACGAGCGGACGCCACTGCTCACCACCGCCGAGAACGTAGATCTTCCGCTTCGTCGCGGCGTAGAGCGTCATGATGTTGACGATCAGATCGAAACGCATCCGATAGGAGAGCCCGTACACCGTCGCGTTGCGGAGAAACGAAACGCAGAAGCGGTCGTCCGCCAGATCGAGGAGCTCGGCCTCGGCTTCGATCTTCAGCTTCGCGTAGAGCGAGACGGGGTGGAGCGTCGACTCTTCGGTCAATCCTTCGGTCTCGCCCTGTCCGTAGACGCTGCACGACGAGGAGAAGAGCAACCGGGGAACACCGACCTCCTTGGCCAATCGCGCATTCCGCATCACACCATCGTAGTTGATCGCCTGGGTCACCGCGGGATCGAGATCGCACGCCGGATCATTGGAGATCGCCGCCAGGTCGACGACACACTCGACGTCCTCGAAATGGGAATGGTCGAGCTCCCGCGAGTCCGCGCGGCAGAGCTCGAGGTTCGGATGCGTCGCCAACGGGTCGAGCAGCTCTTTCCCGAAGAAGAAGCGATCGAGCACCACCACACGGCGCCCCTCTTCGAGCAGCTCCTCCGCTAGAATGGTCCCGAGATATCCACCACCGCCGATCAGAAGTACCTTGCCCATCATTCGTCTCCTTCGAGCCCCTTCGACAACGTGATATCCGACGCCAAGAGTCGGAATCCGCACTTTTCGTACAAGTTTACGGCGCCATAGTTGATCGCCTGCGTGCGCACGTGCACGTCGTCGCAGCGAGACGCGAACCAGCGCAGCGCGTGGGCGACGAGGGCCGTGCCGATCCTCTTACCCTGATGCTGACGATGAACACCGACCAGCGCGATGTCGCCGATTCTTCTTCCCTCTGCCGCTGCGACCACTTTACAGGTCACGAATCCCGTCGCCACGTCGCCCTCGCGGCTCGTCAGTACCACGTCCGCCAGTCCTCCGTGGTGGCAATTCGAGAGCCAGCGGCGATGCAGCTCGTTCGCCTGCTCCTCGGGATAGAACGGATCGACGTAGAAGTGGCTCGTCCGGAAGATCGACGTCGCCGTGTCGAGGAGCTGAGCGATCTGGCGGTCCGTCGCCGGCCCGACCTCTACACCGCCCGGCGGATCGGGGGGCGCCTGCTCCGATGGAGCGAGGCGAAAGGTAACGCCGATATCGACGATGCGAAACCCGAGGCGTTGCAGCGTCCAGAGCTCGGCGAAGCTCGCCGCGTCGATTCGGCGCACGAGCTGACGCGCTCCAGCCCGACGCACACCGTCGAGCATCAGTCGGTGGACGAGCTCGAAAGCCGCCGCGTCGACCGCGGCGGCGTGGGTCACCCGAAAGATCGGAGCGCCGAAGAGATCGCTGTCGAACGCCGAGCGCACGACCGACGAGATCCCCTCGAGCCGTTCGTCGCGAAGGAGGACAGCGTGGAGCGCGCCGTCTGCCAGCGGCCCCACTTCGACGGCGCTCGTATGGCGCGACTGAAGGTCGCGAACGGCCGCGGATGTCAGTTGCTCGAGTCTCACATCGCTCCTCATCGATTGTCGCCCCGCCGGCGCCGGCCGGGACGTGCCACCGACACTGCATAGCACAATCGCAGAGCGCTATCCACGAAAAATGGCGAAAAGGTAGTGGTTGACCTTTTTTCGCACGAGTGGCTATCATGATGCGTCCGCAACCGCCGAGGAGCGTGATGGAGACAGCAAAACCCGAGACTTCGGCAGAGCCGACCGCCGAAACCAAAGGCCGCGAAGCGACCCTTCTCGAGCTCGACGATCGAAAAATTGCCGTGCTCGTTGCGGCGCCGGGAAAACGACCCAGCGTCGGCGACCATCTCGCGGCGCTGCAAAACGTCGAAGACGAGTGCCTGCCCGTTCTATTGTCCGATCGCGACGACGCCCTCTGGACGTCGATCGCCGCCGACGAGCGCCCAGCCCGGTTCGCACACGGCGCCTCGCGCCTGGCGGAGTTTCGCGCCTACAAGAAGGACCCGAACCGGCCGGGCCCACTGCGCCGCGCCGTGCTGCGAATGGCCCGCGACGTTCGTCTGCAGGCGGAGATGATGCTCGCGAACCGTGAAGCCCCCGACCTCCCGGCGACGACGTATGCGCGCACGCTCGTCGGCGAGCTGTTGGCGACGTGGTGCGAGATCTGGGGCGAGCGTTTCGACGGCCGCCTCGGCGACCTCAAGCGCCAGAACGAGCTGACGACGAAGACGGGCCTCTCGTCGAACGCCGTCGTGCTCTACTTCGATCTCGTCGCCGCGGAATACCGCTTTCGCCTGCGCGGCGAGGAGGATCTCGCCCTCTCGGCGGACGAGCGTCGCTGGCTCTCCGAACGGGTCACGAGCTTCACCGCCGAGCTGCGTCGACTCTGCATCGAGCGGCTCTCGACCAGCAAAGAGCTGGCCCGGCGACGTCAGCTCCAGATCGCCGGCTGGTCCTTCGCCGCCGCGCTGGTCGTCGCTGGCGCGGTCTACCTCTACATCGCCAGTCGGCCGCTGAAGGCGGTACCGGCGAGCGCCGTCGGCAAACCGGGCGCCATCCTCGCCACGTACTACAACGATACGGAGCTGAAGAAGCTGGCGCTCTCGCGCTATGTCAACAGCATCTTCGTGCACGCCTACGGCTCCCCGCTTCGCGGCGTCAACGCTGACCGCTTCTCGATCCGCTACAGCGGCTTCCTCTATTTTCCGACCTCCGGTCGCACGACGCTCTGTGTCGAAAACGACGACGGCGCCCGTGTCTTCCTGCACGACAAGAAGGTGATCGACGACTGGAAGCTGCATCCCAAGAAGCAGAACTGCAAACGGATCAACGTCGAGAAGGGCTGGCACCCGCTGCGCGTCGAGTTCTTCGACCAGACCGCGCGGGCCTGGCTACGGCTGACCCGCGGAGAATCGAAGACCAAGCAACAGGTCATCCCCGCGGCCCATCTTTGCTGCCAGAAGAAATAGAGCGCCGGTCCAACGTGCCCGCCGTCGGGATACCCACGCGAGGTGTGCACAAGGGGCAGCGCGCGCAACCATTTGAGCTCGACGTGCGGGGTGCGAGAGCTCGACGCTCGTGTCGGGCGCTCGATGTGCGCCTCAGGCGCGTCGCGAACCGAATCGATGGCGGAAGAGGAGAGAGAAGGAATCGACGATCGTCTTCTTGACGTTCATCGACGAGGCCCCCGGCTTCTGGTCGTACTTCAGGTCCATCGGCACCTCGCACATCCGCGTCGTGAAGCGTCCGAGCAGCAGCAAGAGCTCCATCGAGCAGGCAAAACCGCGCTCGAGAACCAGCGGATCCCCGACCTCACGACAAACCCGACGCAGCAAGCTGCCACGAATCATCCGAAACAAGCAGGTGTAGTCGCGCACACCTTTGAGCGGCGCGATCGTCCGCGAGAGGAGCGCCGCCCCGAGGCTCAGCATCTGGCGATGCGCTGGAACCCCGCGCACCAGGCTCCCGGCGCAGTAGCGGCTGGCGACGACGACATCATGGCCATCGTCGATGCGCTTGACCATCAACGGAATCGTGTCGGCGGGATGCGTGTTGTCTCCGTCCATCGTCACGACCAGATCGTCGTCGCCGCAGATCGCGCCGACGTGCTGCAGCCCCTTGTTCAGCGTCACGCCGAGGCCAGCGTTCGGATCGTTCTCCAAGAGCGTGACGTCAAAGCGCTCCGCCAGCTCCAGCGCGACATCGCGCGTGCGGTCGCGGGAGCCGTCGTTGACGATCACCACGGCGTGAGCCCAGCCGAAGGGCGTGGTCGTGGCGATCAGCGCCTCGA
>JAGQJP010000488.1 GCA_020430585.1 Myxococcales bacterium
ACATGTCGCGCAGACCGACCATCTCGAGCTCGTCTCCCGACCCGAGGCGATAGAGGTCGAGGTGTTGAAGCAGCACGGGCCCCGGATAGCAGTTGACGATCGTGAACGTCGGCGAGGCGACGGTGACCGTGGGATCGCAGCCGAGACCGAGGGCCAGCCCCTGGACGAAACAGGTCTTCCCTGCTCCGAGGTCACCGACCAGCGCGATCACGTCGCCAACGCCGATCAGCCGACCGAGCGCCTCGGCGAGCGACCGCGTCTGTTCCGGGCCCGCGCTGATCGCCCGCGCCGTCGCCTGCGCTAAGGCCGGTAACGTGGAAAATCCCATCGCATCCCCTGTTTCGGTACGTGGTCTTGTCGCGCGGTGCCGAACCGATTGGTGAAGCCGACCTTGATCTCACCGTCGGGAAAGATCAACAGGTAGCGCAGATCCGACATCGCGCGGTAGCGTTGGTCGACGAGCTGCATCATCGCGAGCTCCGTTTCGGGCCCGTGACGGCTCGATCGCGTCCAGGACAAGAGCTCGGGATCACGCCGTCGCCAGTCGCTCTCAGCCTGCCGCCGCGCCGTCGGGGAGAGCTTCGCCCAGGCGAGGCGCATCAGATTCCCGCGAACGAACCAGCGCGTCTGCAAGCGCAAGAGGCTGTTGAGGCGCTTCGCTGGAAGCGAGATCGGCATTTGCGCGAGGGACCAGGCGCAGGAGGCGACGACCCAATCGAGCTCGTCGGCGAGGCAGCGCTCGAGGTCGGGCCGGGCCACGGTCGCTTTCAGGCGACCGAGCGCGCGCGCGGCGTTCGAACGGACCGCTGGCGCCGGATCGAGGCGGAGGCGATCGCGAAAGAGCGTGAGCTGGGCGCTCACCCGAAACGTGCCCAGCGCATAGACCGCGTGGGCACGAACGCGAGCGCTGCTATCGCGCGCAAGGCGCACGAGGAGCTCGATCGTGTCGTCGTCCTTTGGACAGTCGCCCAATACATCGGCGACTTGCGCTCGAACTTCGGCTTCGCTCGAGCCCGCGAGCTTGCGGATGCGTTTTGCCGCTGCCGCCAGACCGACCTCGCCGAGAGCCTGAAGGGCCGAGAGCTGGGTCTCCAGATCGTCGTCGGAGAGGCGTTTGACGAGCACGGCCAGCCCGTCGGTCGCGCGGCGCTTTCGCAAGAGCGAACCGAGAACGCGCAGGGCGTCGCGATTTCCGAGAAAGACCTCGGAGCGCGCCAACCGAACCAACGCCGGGATCAGCGACAGATCACCGCTCGCCGCGAGGGCCTGGGCGATCATCTCGCGAACACGGCCGTCGGCGTCACCGAGCTTGGGTAGAAGCAGCGCGGCGCGAGAAAACGGTCCGAGGCCACGGACGACCTCGAGAGCGTGCAACAGGAGGCCACCCGCGAGGTGCTTCGTCGCGGCGAGCAGTTGAACCACCGCTTCTGGCCCGCCGATCTCACCGAGGGCATCGATCGCAGCCAAGACGACGTACGGACGGGCCGACGTGAGATTCGCCGCCACCGACGAGACCCAGTGGCGCTGTTTCAACGCGCCGAGAGCGAGGAGCGCCTGCTGGCGTTGCAATGCCGAGCTGACGCGACGCGGCGCAGCGAGCAGTGTGGCCAGTGCCGAACCCGCCCGCGGATCGGCGAGGGCGCGCAGAGTCTTGATGATCGCCAGTTTTTCGTTCTTGGCGCCACGCAGCATCGCGAGCAATACGGGTACGGAGGCGCGAATGCGAAGATGGGCCACGATCGTCAACAGATGCTTGGCCACGTCACCGACCGGCCGCCGCCGCAACAGCTCGAGCGTCTGCTGCCGGACGAGATCGCCGCCGATACGGTTGAGAGCGCGAACCGCGACGTCTCCGGGAAAGCCCACCGTCGTCAGATAGCGAAACAGCGGGCGGACGGCAGCCCGGGCCTTCAGGCGTCCGAGCGCCTCGATCACCGCGGCGCTGACCAGGGCGTTCTTGTTCCAGATCAGCGGCAACAGCGCGGGAATCGCGCGGGAGTCGCCGATTCGCCCGAGGGCGTCGAGGATCAGCTGTCGTTCGCCCAGCTCGACCGCCGAGAGTCGTTGGATCAGCCGCGGAACCGCTCCACGTGCACGCAGCCTCACTAGACCGGCGATCGCGGCGCGGCGGAGGGTGTCGGTCGGATCGGCGAGCAGGTCCGTCAAGCGTTGCGCGGTGCCCGCTTCGGGCCAGCGGCTCAGTGCCTGAACCGCGGTGGTCCGCACCGATAACGAGGCGTCGTAGAGCATGCGGACGAGCCGTCCGTGAGCGCCAGCGGGGCGCATCGTCTCGAGCGCGTCGATCGCCGCCGAACGCAGCTCGGGCGCGGAGTGTTGCAGGTGATCGAGGACCGTCTTCCCGTAGATTCCCGAGTCGAACCGCGCGAGGGCGAGAAGGGCCGCCTTGCGCACGCGCGCATCGACGTCGTGCTTGAGGCGCACGAGAATCGCCGCTCCCGCTAGGCGGCGCGCACCGAGCAGTTGGAGCGCCGCGATGCGCACCCGTGCCGCCGGATCGGCCAACGCCGCGACCAGGCGCTTCTCGATCAGCGCCCGCGGGAGATCGCGAAGCAGCACGAGGCGCGCGACTCGACCACCGACGGGGTCGGACTGCGGCACCCGCGATTGGGCGACGAGCACGGGGGTGACCAAGCACGCCCCGACGGCGAGCAAGAATATCGAGATCCGTCGCGTTCTCATCACGGCGCGAAACAGTCGATGGGACCGTAGGGCTGGTCCTGCAGAAGCGCCGAGCCGAAGGTCAGCA
>JAGQJP010000489.1 GCA_020430585.1 Myxococcales bacterium
ACGGCGATCCGTCGCCCGCCGTGTCGGTGGCGAAGACGGGCGCAGAGCGCCGAGACGAGAGTCTCGAGACGGATGCGCCGCGCGAGGAGAAAGCGGCCAAATCCGAGGAGGCGGCATGAATCGGTCGTTTCATCGATGGCTCGTCCTGACGGCCTGCTTCGGGCTCGCCCCGTCCGCGCTCTGGGCCTTCCCGGGAATGAAGGGACCGAGCCCCGGCCCCGTGATGCCGAGCAAGATGCCGAAGAAGAACGGCCCGACCTCGCAGCCCGTCTTCCGTTCGGGTTCGATCTACTGCCGCGTCGTTCACTTCGAGCGCGACGATATGACCTCGAAGACGAGCTGTGAGCGTGTCGAGCTGCAGATCCACGACGGGCGCGGGAAGCGCTTGGTCACCACGTTGAAGAACCCGACCTTCGTCGCGGGGTTCTGCCGCTTCACCCTCAAGGGCGCCGCCGACCGCTCCTACACCTGCGCCCAGACCTACCAAGGGGTCGAGTACATCTCGAAGCGGGTCAAGAAGCTCTCGAGCGTGCCGATTCTGCTCGTCGTCGCCGACAGCACGACCTCGACCAAGACGCTGAAGTATGGGCGCGTCGACGTCTTCTACCAGCTCGGTGAAGGGAGCCGCTCGATCATGGGCCAGGTTCAGGGATTTCTGACCCTGACGAACGCGGGCAACCGCACCGTCGACTGCCGAACGAAGGGCTGGCGGCTCCCGTTGCTCGTGCCCACTCACGCCGACGTCTACGGGCTGGCCGCTGGCTGGTCGCCGCACACGGCGAAGAAGGGCAAGGGCAACGGCAAGGTCGAAGCGATGCAGGAGAAGGAGTCGGTGCAGCGAGGCCCGAACGGTTGGGAGTTCCGCGGCGTGCTGCGCCCGGGAAAATCGATCCGGATCCTCCAGACCCTGCCCCAGCTGAAGCAGACGCGCTCGACGATCGAGCTGCAGCTCGAGGCCGGAGCCCAGGTCTCGGAGATGCACCTGGGGATGCCCTACACGCGACTCTACACGCCCGAGTTGACGATCGACGGCACCTCGTCGACCCAGATCGACGACCATCGCGGGATGAAGCTCTTCTCGGTTTCGACGTACAAACTCGACGGCGAGCGGCGCCCGATCGCGATCGTTTTCGGTCGCCTGCCCGTGCCGAGCAACCGCGGCGCCCACGTCGCCTTCTACCTGATCGTCGCGCTGGCCCTCGCTGCGGTCGTCTATCTCTTCTCGCGTCCGACGAGCCACTCGAGAGCGGCGCGCTGAGCCTGGTGCGCCGCAACGAGCCGCTCGAGGGCGATCTCGAGCTTGAACACCGCTAGCTGATTATTCAACACCGTGAGAAAGTCGACCTTGTTCGATTGATAGCCGAGGCGTGAGGCGAGCACCGCCTGCTTGGCCTGGGGGATGAGCACGAGGCGGTGGAGATCGACGCGCTTGGACTTCGTCTCGAGGCCGATCAGCAGCTGGCGCAGCCGACTGTCGAGCTCGTTTTTCAGCTCGACGCGGGCGGCACGGTTCGAGGCGAGCCGCGCTTCGAGCTCGCGGACCCGCGGCGCGAGCTTCGCCTTGGCGAAGATGGGCAGATTGAACGAGAGGCTCAGGCCGATGAAGTCGGCGCCCTTGACCGAATCGAGGGCGTTGTAGGTCCGAAAGGTGTACATCACACCGACGCGAAAGTCGGGGTAGTAGTTGCGGCGAGCCAAAGCGATCGCCGAACGCAGCGACGCCGCCTGCGACTCGAGGGTCCGCAGGCGCGGATTGTGGGCTTCGAGCTCTTGCAGCCACTGGCTGTGCGACGTGCTGACGCGATCGAGGTGCAGCGCGCCGCTGACGCTCAACGCGGTGCCGCTCGGTCGACCGCGCAGGGCGTTCAGGCGTGCGATCAGCACGCGCTGCCGCGCGTCGAGGCCGATCAGATCGTCGGCGACCTGCGCCCAGGCGAGGCGCGCCTTGAAGACGTCGGCCTGGTGGCCGATTCCGACACTGTACTTGGCGGTGACGAAGCGTACGAGCTCCCCGAGAACCCCTTGGTTCTTGCGGATCAGCGTCTTGACGCGGGCGAGGTAGAGCAGCTGATAGTACACCATCTTCACCTGCGCCCGCAGCCGGTTGCGCGCCTCGTCGATGCGGTGTCGCGCCATCTGATAGCGGCCACGCACCACGTCACCGCGCAGCTTGCGTTTGCCAAAGAAGGGAAAGAGCTGCGAGATGCCGAGCTGAACCCCGGTCATCGGCGTGTAGCGCGTGTCGAAGGGGAGATTGGCCAGGGCGATCGAGACCATCGGGTCCGGAAGGGTCGAGACCTGGGAGATCTGCTCCTTGGTACCGAGGGCGTCGAAGCGCAGCTTGCGCAGCATCGGGTTTCTCTCGAGCGCCTCGCGGACGAGCCGATCGAGGGGATCGTCGACCATCTCACGCGGACGAGGCGGCGTCGCCGACGCGTGCCTGCCGCCGAGCGTCACGGCGACGAGGACGAGCAGCGCGAGAGCCAGGGGCGTCGAGCGACGAGAGCACCGTCGAGAACGCGCCGCCGATCGATCAATATGGGAGATACGCTTCACCGAACACCATCTTTCCGCCGAGATGACCACCGTAGAGACAGACGAGCGCCCCGCCGCTGACCAGGGCGACATAGACCCAACGCACCACACCGTTGAACGACGTCGGGCGAGCGACGCGCAGGACGAAGGCGACGACCACCGACGAGGCCGCGACGAGCTCGACGTTGCGATGGAGAATCACCGCCGCCGTTTGTTCCAAGCCGTGGGCCCCGGCAAGGATGAATCCCGTCGTCGCCGCCGCGACGAGACCGACGACGGTCAAGGTCAGAAGGCCCATCCCGAGGCGATCGAGATCCCCTCGCCGACTGAGCGCCGCATACCACTCGAAGAGCGCCAACAAGAAGAGCCAGGCGATCGGGAAGTGCACCAGCGCGGGATGAAACCGCCCGATCAGCGTCCCGACGTCGAGCTCGGGCGTCCTCTTCTGCGGGGCCGGAGCCCGGCTCTCGTGCGCCAGAGCGGTCGTCAGCGCCGATCGCAACGCTCCTGTCGCGAGCCCCACGCGCCACCATGCGCCAGCGAGTTGCGGCCGCGCCTCGAGGGACGTCGCTGCGAGGGAGCAGAGGGCGACCGCGGCGCAAAGCCAGACAATCCGGCGGTGTCCGAGAGTGGAGCTGTGATGACGGTCGTGCACGGCGGCTTCCTCGTTCATCCCGAGCGGATCGATCGGGATCGGATCGGGTCGTAGCGAATCGAGTCGCAAGAGACGTGCCAGCAACGCGAGATGCCGTGGGCGATCCGATCCCCGCGCCGCCGTTCGGTGATCGCCGACGGCGTGAGGTCCCACGCCGCCCCTCGCGCGGTGCCAGGCGAGATTATTGTCCAACCTGGAGGATAGTCTGCAATGCCGATTGCTTCGGCTCTGTCGGCTTGCTATAAGGAGGCCATGGTACGCAAGGTTTTTGCCGTTCTGGGGCTGCTGATTCTCGCCGCCGCGACCGGGGTGGTCGTCTGGCAGTGGCCCTACTTCGAGCGCTGGCAAAGCTATCCAGCGGATAGCCCGGTGACCAATCTCGCCTGGTACAAGCCGCTCGAGAATGTCTTCGGGCGGATTCGTTCGAAGCTCCCCGTCGCGAAGAGCTCACCGATTTCGAGCGAGATCTGGCAGAAGATCGATGACTACGCCTTCCGCCACAACAGCTCGGCGTTGCTCGTCTCGCTCGCGGGCAAGCTGATCCACGAGCGCTATTGGTACGGTCACGAGCCCCATTCGCTCTCGAACTCGATGCAGATGTCCCACACGATCGTCGCCCTCTTGATCGGGGTCGCGATCGCCGAGCACTCCCTGGGCAGCCTCGATGACCCGCTGTCGCGCTACCTCCCGGAATGGAAGAGCGACGCCCGCGGCGGGATCACGCTGCGTCAGCTCCTCGGCCAGCGCTCGGGGCTACGCTTCGATCGCCGCGAGCTCGATCCCTACAACGACTGGCGACGTCTCCATTTCGGCGCGGACGTCGCCGCTGCGGTGCTTCGCCTCCCCCTCGTCTCGAAGCCGGGCGCCGACTTTGCAAAGAATCCGGCGAACACGCAACTGCTAGCCTTGGTTCTCGAGCGCGCGAC
>JAGQJP010000490.1 GCA_020430585.1 Myxococcales bacterium
AGATCACGTCGTTGTCTTTGACATTGGTCAAGGTCACCGAGAGCGGCTGGTCGATGTAGATGAAGCGCCGCACGTCCGACGTGCCGGATTTCCCGCCGCCGTTGGCGATCACGATCAGCTGCGTCTCTCCTGCCGGTAACGTTACGTCGAACGTCGCCGTGCCGTCGCTGGCCGTCGTCGTGGTACCGCTGATCGAGAGGTCAGCCCCCGCCGTCGTCTTCACCGTCAGGGTCGCACCGTTCACCGGAGTCGTTCCATCCAACACTTTGACCGACATGCTCACGGTCGCGCTGGTCGTCGCTTGATCCTGCGGAGGCGCCGTCACCTCGACACGTAGGCCGCCGAAGTCCACGTTCACCGTCTTCGAGGCCACCGGGTTCGACTTGTTGCCCGCCTTGTCGATCCCGTAGGCGACGAGCTGATTCGTACCTTGCAGCCAGGTTGGGGTGAAGGTCGCGGCCGTCTCACCCGCACCGAGAGTCGTACAGACCGGTCGGTTGCCGTTGAGCTCGATGCAGACCATCGTTCCACCCGCGGGATCGACGCCCGTCAACGTCACGACGACGTCGCTCTGAAATCCGTTGCCGAGGTCATTGTCCTTGTCCGTCGTCAGCGTCGGATTGTCCCCCGCCGGCGTCGTGATCGCGACACCTGGCCCGGCGCTATCGAGAACGATCTGAATCACCCGCTTGGTGTTCTGCGGATTGTCCGAGGCGAGGTTGCCGAAGCTATCCGTCGCGTTGACCTCGAGCTTGTAGGCGCCGTCGGGCAGGGCGGTGCCCTGCGTGTCCGTCAACGCAAAGGTCGTCGAGAGCCCGACTGCGGTGAGCGTCTGGGTCAGGGTTCGCGAGACGACCTCCTGGTCGGAGGAATCGAGCACGCGGATCGTCGGATTTCGCCCCGCCAAGTACTTCGAAAAGAGAACGATCGGAAGCTGTGTCGAGGTCACCGTGGCACCGTCGATCGGCAGCGAGAAGCCGAGAATCGGCGCGGGGAGACCGACGACGATGTTCACGATCGCCGATTGGGCGGGGTTGACAGAGACGACGACCGCTCGGCAGGCATGGCTACCCGTGGGAAGCGCGACGTCGACGCTGTAGGAGCCGTCGTTGGAGGGCTGCGCCACCGTTAGACTGCCGTAGGTCAGCTCGGCCCCACCGCCCTGCTTGCAGCGGATCTCGATTTTGTCCGTCGCCACGACGTCCGTCGCCTGTACCACGAACTTCGTCTCGAAGAGATCGGTCGTGTTCGGATCGCCATCGTCTTTGGCCAGAAGTTTCGTCCCCTCGGTCGGCGAGGTGATCGCGAGGGTCGCCTGTTGAAGGGAGACAGTCATCGTCAACGGCGGGGTCTCCACCGATCGACAGCCGTCGCTTCCCTTGACGGTGATCGCGAAGCTCCCCGATTGCGTGAAGGTCACGTCCTTGAAGAGGAAGGTCCCGTCAGGTGCGACCGATGTCGTCGCCACGTCGGTTCCATCGATCGCCAGCGTCAACGTGTCGCTGAGCAGGTCCGAAATCCCCGTCGACGTACCGCTGAAGCTGAACTGGATCCCATCTTTGGCGGGATCGGCGTCGTTCGCCGCGCCGATCGTCGTCACGGGCGGCGTCGTCAGCGTCACGCTCGGCTCTTCGGTGTCGACGCGATAGGGCAGTTGCGTCGTCTGATTCTTGCGCGCCGGGTTCTTCGAATCCTCGACGACAGCCTTGACGTCGAAGCTCAGATCGGTCACGGGCGTCGCGTTGTCCGTCGTCAAATCGACCTCGACGACGGCCACACCATCGCTACCGATCGTCACCTTTCCGGTCGTCTGGACGACACCGCCGCCGATGCGAAACTCGATGAAGGCCGAATCGCAGCCGTTGCTGTTGGTGATCGTGAAGCGCGCCTGGAACCCGTCTCGGTTCGGGTTCGCGTCCTCGAGGAAGCAGCTGCTGTTCGAGGGTGTGAGCTCGACGAAGCAGAGATTGCCCAAGTCGACCTTGATCGACACCGAGTCGTTGATCGTCTGGTCCGTCGTCTCGACCAGAATCGTCACCCCGTTGGGCCGATGCGGCATCGTCACCCCGGAGAACGTGACGTTTCCGACTCCTCCACTCTCGGATACCGACTGGGTCTCGACGACCTGCCCGTCGATCACGAGCCGGATGTCGCGTCCGGCGAGATTCGTCGTTCGCACCTCGATGTCGAGCTGCAGGCCCGCCTCGGCGTTGTACTTCGGATCTTCGTCCGTCTGCGTGAAGAGCTGACCATTTTTCGGCGCCAGGATCTGAATCGTCGACTGCGTGACGACGCCATCGGTTCCGTCGAGCACCGTGTCGGGCTGCACACCATCATTCTGCGCGTCGTCGGCGACGTCGGCGCTGGTCGACTTCTTGCTGCAACCCCCGCACCCGATTCCGAATGAGGCGACAACCGTTAGCATCAGTAGAGACACGAGCACATTCTTGAGGATGGCCATACCGCTCTCCTTGGACAGGGATCGACTCACGCGGTGACGGGGCCACCGCCGGACGATCCGACACTGCTGCGATGAACTCCTGAAGTTCTCATAAATTCTAGCGGCGGGGTGTGGATTGTCAACCACCGCTGACCACGGCCAAGATCGACGCCGATTGGAATTGTCCGCATCCGTCGATCCCGATCCGAACTCTCAGGACACGCGAACGACGATTCTCTCGCGCTCGAGATGGGCGAGGAATTGCGAGACATCGTGGGCAGCCGCCTCATCATCGACGTCGAACTCCGCGCAAACCGCCTCGACGAGGTGCTCGATCGTCCGGGGCTCGCGCAGCAGCTCGATCAGCAGCCGGCTAACGGCGCCAGCGCTCTCGTCGGCTTCGTCGCTGATCACGTGGAAGCGTCCGTCGTCGGGCGTGATCGCGAAGATCTCCCCGTCGAGCTCGCGAAACGCCAGGGCGTCGTCGAGTTTGAACCGATCCATCGACCTCCTCCGCGCAAAAGTTTTTTCGCCTTTCGAATCATGTGCTATTAATCGCATATTAGTCCATGCGAAACCTCATACTGGCGATCATCATCTGTGTCTGTTGTGTGATTGCGTTCGGGCAATCCACGCTCGAAGGCAAGAAGCGCAAACGCACCCGCAAGCGGGCGAAGACGACGGCGCCTCTCCCCGAGAAGACCGACGAGAGCGAGACCCCCAAGCCGCCCCTGCCGACGCCGAAGCCCCAAAAGCCGCCCGTGGAAAAGGGAACACCACCGCCAGGACCGACCAAGCTCCACGTGCCCGCCGAGTACGAGACGCTCTACCAGCTCTGGAACAACGCCCGGAGCTTCATCGAGCTCGAGGACTTCGATCGAGCGATCGGATTGTTGGACAACCTGCGCCGCGAAGCGTTGCGCCTGGGGATACCGAATCTGTTCCGGATGTCGGTCGCACTGCTGCGCTCGAGCCGCCAGCTGGTCGAGAAGAATCGCCCCAAAGAGGCGCTGCGACTCTGTCTCGCCGCTCAGCGACTGGCGCCCGATCTCCCCGTCGCCCACTTCATCGCCGCCTCGGTGTACTGGAGTGAGTCGAAGCTCAACGTCGGCAAGATGATCTCCGAATACGTTCGCGGCGCGATCAAGACCTGGCGCCATCTGCCGAGTCGAATCAGTACGGGCGCGAACATGCTCGCGCTCCTCTGGGTCGCGATGCTGATCGCCCTCGTTCTCACCTGCTCGATCGGCGTCTCCCGCGCCGTTCCGCTGCTGGCGCAGGACATCAGCCGCTGGATCGGAGGCCATCTCCCGTCCCTGCAGATTCGAATCCTGCTCTTCGCGTTCCTCCTCGCTCCGCTTCTGGTCGGTGCCGGGCTGTTGATCACGGTCCTGATCTGGTCGGTCTTCATCGGCCTCTACGCTCGACGCGCGAACATGGCCGTGCCCGTCGCCGCGACGATGCTCGTCTTCGCCGCTGTGCTGCTCAATCCCCTCTTTCTGCGCGGGGCGCGATTCACCAGCACGCCCCTCTATTCGCTCTACCGCTGTAACTTCGGGCTCTGCGAGGATCCAGACCGCGACGTGCTCGCGACGATGTCCGACGATCCCGACGCGCAACTGACGCGCGCCCAGATCACGCTGCGCCAGAAGAAGTATCCCGAGGCAGAACGGGCGCTACGCGAGCTGATCAAGCGCGGCAACCCCAGCGCCGAGGTCTACAACAACCTCGGCGTCGTGCTCGAGCTGCAAGGCAAGACCAAGGAAGGTCTCGACGCGTATAATCTGGCGCTGAAGCAGAGCCCACGCTTCGTCGCAGCGCTCTACAACAAGGCGCTCGCGCTCTATCAGCGCGGGGACAACGCGGCGGGCAAGCGATTCCTCCTCCAGGCCGAAGACGTCGACAGCGACTGGGTCGCCCGCTACCGAAAGCTGCAAGACTTTCTCGAGAAGCAGCAGACGGGAGGCAAGGTGGTCGTGCATCGCGTTCACGTGCCGGTCTCTCAAGGCCGGATCGAGGCGCGACTGCGGCACCTGACCCTCGGCGACGAGGACATCGCCCTTCCCTTCGCCGGGCTGCTGATCGGCACGATGCGTCGCAGCGATCTGCTCTGGAGCTCGGCCCTGACTCTGCTCGTGATGGTGCTCCTGATCGCGATCCGACGCTATCTGTTCCTGGCGACGGGGTGCACGCGCTGCAACCGCCCGGCCGACCGACTCGAGCCGCACAACCTACCGAAGGGCGAGGGTGAGGTGAGCAAGCCATCGACGCTGCTCTGCAAACGCTGCGCAGACCTGCGCGACGGCGCCCACACGGCCAAGGAGACCTGGATCCGCGAGAAACGCGTCGAGGGCCGCAAGGTGCTCAAGGAAAAGCTGGCGAGCTACGCCGGTTTCGCCGTGCCCGGCCTCTCTCAGCTGCTCAGCGGTCGACTCGCTCGCGGGCTGGTTTACAGCGGGCTATTCGTCGTCGCGATCCTGAACATCCTCGGCTGGCGCGGTGTCCTACGCGAGCTCTTCGTGATCGATACCTCGGTTCCGCTGGCGCGCCTGATCACCTCGCTGGTCGTCGCCTTCGTGATCTATCTCGTCGCCCTCTTCGACGGCCTGAGCAAGACGCGTGAGGTGAAGCGATGACCTGGTCGGGCAAGCTCGACGAGATCAGCCTCGAGACGATCCTGCGCGGGCTCGTGGAACGGCGCGCGGCGGGCCGGTTCTCGCTGCGCCGGGGCGACATCTTCGCCAACTTCCAGCTCGCCAATGGCCGCCTGATCGCGATGGATATCGATGGTCCCGAGCACACCAAGCTGGGCAATGTGCTGCTGCTCGCGGGACAAATTGACGAGAAGCAACTCAAAGCCGCGCTGAAACGGCAGAAGAAGAGCCGGATGCCGATCGGAAGCATCCTCTCGGGGCAGGGGGTGATCCTCAAGGACACGCTGACCAAGTATCTCCATCTGCTGACGACCGAGCTGCTGCTCGAGGGGTTGGGCTGGCGGGATGGCCAATTCCAGTTCTCTCCGGGCGAGAGCGGCGACGACCTGACGGCGATGGATTCACTCGACATCATGTCGATCCTCAAGGAGCGAGAGCGCCAGGCGCAACATCTGCCGACGGTCAGCAAGTGGGTCCCCGACTCGAGCGTGGTCTACGAGAAGCGCGGACGATTGGAGGAGTACTTCAAGTCGCAACGGCAGCTCAAACCCGACGCGATCGATCTCGACGTCGAAGAGAAGCGCTCGCAGATCGGCAAGAACGAGCGGCTCGTGTACTCCTACGTCGACGGCAAGTCGGACGTGCGAACGCTCTCGCGCAAATCCTCGCTCACCGACTTCCGCACGCGCGTCGCGCTGGCGAATCTGCTCGCCACCAAGCTCGTTGGCCGCGTCAAGAGCGAGGCCGAAGCGGTCGAGCCGGCGAAGCCGACGATGACGACGAGCACAGCCACAAAAGGCGGCGACAAGAAGAAGAAAAAAGAGAAGGAGGCCAAACCGACGACGAAGAGCGGCACAGGCGGGGCCCTTGGAGCCAAGGCGATCATCGCCCAGACGATCTACTTCCTGCTCTTCGGCACGCTGGTTCTGGCGGCGAGCGTGAGCTTCAGCCTGACCAAGAAAGAGCTCCTCGCCGAGCGGACCCTCTATGGGAGCGAGGTTAGAGAGCTGTTGCAACACCACCAAAAGAGGCGTATCATTGAGTCTTTGAATATCTTTCGACTCGAGACGATGGCCTATCCGACGAGCCTCGAAAAGCTGCGCGCCGCCGACTTGCTGTTCGGCGACGACCTCGATTCTCCGCGCTGGACGAATTCGCAGAAGTATACCGCCGACCCCGAAGGTCAGGGGTACCGGCTGCGCGAATAGCCATGCAATTTTCGTCGTTCTTTCTCTCGATGCGGACCACGGCCGGTACCGACATCCTCGATATCACGGCAGAGACGCAGAAGAAGGTGGCGGAGCTCGGCGCGCAGAACGGTCTGCTGACGCTCTTCATCTGCGGCTCGACGGCGGCCCTCTCGACGATCGAGTTCGAATCGGGGTGCGTCTCGGACCTGACACAAGCGATCGAGCGCCTGCTGCCCGAGACGATCAGCTACGAGCACGACAAGCGCTGGGGTGACGGCAACGGCTACAGCCACGTGCGCGCGGCACTGTTCAAACCGAACCTGACGATTCCCGTGATCGACGGCGCGCTGTCCCTCGGCACCTGGCAACAGATTGTCTTGTTGGACTTCGACAATCGACCGCGCACACGGAAGATCGTAGGGCAACTACTACACGAGCGATAATCCTTGACGGAACGACTTGCCTTCGACGACCACGAGACCTTTGCCTCCCTCTGCGGGCAGGGGAACGAGCATCTGCGTCTGATCGAGCGCCGCCTGGGGGTCGAGATCGCCGCCCGCGGCACCGACGTATCGCTCAGCGGGGAGCCCTTCTCGATCGAGCTGGCGCGCTCGGCGCTCAAGCAGCTCTACGGCGTGATCTGCAGCGGTCACGTGCTGCAGGTCTCCGACATCGAAGCCGCGCTCAACGTCTTGAGCCAAGACCGCAACGCCGACCTGGTGCGGATATTCGGCGACAGCGTCCACTCCGCTGGCCTCGGGCGGCAGGTCACGCCGAAGGGAATCAATCAGAAGCGCTACGTCGAAGCGATTCGCAGTCACGCGATCGTCTTCGGAATCGGCCCAGCGGGAACCGGGAAGACGTATCTCGCGATGGCAATGGCGGTGAATGCGCTGTTGCGCAAAGAGGTCAAGCGGATTGTCCTTACACGCCCGGCGGTCGAAGCGGGTGAGCGCCTCGGATTTCTCCCGGGAGACATGGTCGCCAAAGTCAACCCCTACCTGCGCCCGTTATATGACGCGCTCTTCGACATGATCGAAGCCGAGCGCGTCGAGCGCTTCCTGGAGAAGGGTGTGATCGAGGTCGCGCCGCTCGCCTTCATGCGCGGACGTACGCTGAACGACGCCTTCGTCGTCCTCGACGAGGCGCAGAACTCGACGATCGAGCAGATGAAGATGTTCCTCACGCGCCTCGGCTTTCACTCCAAGGCGGTCGTGACCGGCGACGTCACACAGGTCGACCTTCCGATGAGCAAAGCCTCTGGGCTCAAGCACGCACAGAAGATTCTCTCGTCAATTGAAGGCATTGCGATTTGTCGCTTCACGGAGGCCGATGTTGTGCGGCATCCTCTAGTCCAGAAGATCATTCGCGCTTACGAAGTGGACCAAGCTCCGGCCGCGCCAACCGGGCCAGAGAGCGAGGGCTGATGTTCCGACAGAAGAAGATGAAGACGACGGTCTTCGAGAAGCCCAGTGAGCTCTCGAAGTTCCGCCGATTCAGCGCCGAAAATCCGCTGATCTGGGGTTCGCTGCTGGTGCTCTTCTTCGCCCTCTTGACCTATTTGATCGGTCCGAGCTATCGCTCGGAGAGCCTCAACTTCTCGCCCGGCGAGATCGCGCGCAAAACCTTCGTCACCCGCATTCCCTTCACGATCGAGCGGCCGAACCCGAACCTCGAGGCCGAGCGCAACAAGCTGGCGGCCCAGGTGCCGACCTACTACGTCTTCAGCCGCGGCAAGCTGGTCGAAGTGTTGCGCAGCATCGACAATGCCTTCGTCCAGGCGCGGCCGATCCATCGCCACTACCAGCAAGAGCGACAGACGATCCGCAACGACTTCGGCTCGCAGATTCGTCAGGCGGAGCTGCAGTTGGCGACGCTCAACCAAACGGTCAACCGCCTCAAGCGACGCAAGCGACGCAACACCGACGAGCCCGTTCCACAACCCTTCGCGCCGCTCTCCCTCGAGCTCGACAAGGCGAAGCTGAAACTGCGACGCCTGCGCGCCGAGGTCACGACGAAGCTCGAGTTACTCTCGCGCCGATCCGAGGACGAGATGCGAGCCGTCTTCCTGCGGATGCTGGGCACCGAAGGCGGCTTGAACCAGGAAGACGTCAAAGCCTTCATCGACGAGGGTTTCTCCGATCCGGTGAAGAACCTGATGCAGCAGAGCCTGAAGCAGGTGCTCTCCGAGCGAATCGTCACCGATCGGCGGGCGCTGGAGCAGGACCTCGAGCGCGGCATCGTCTGGCGCTACTCACCCGGTGGCAGCTGGAGCCTGCGAACGCGGGATCTGAAGACGATCACCCAGCAGACCGCCAGACGGATGGTCGACAAGCTGATCCGCAAAGAAAAAGAGCTCTTCGCCAAGAACCGCAACCTCGAGCGCGCCTGCGTCGAGCTGGCCCGCAATCTGGTCCACGTCAACTTCGAACCCGACCGCGCGACGATGCGCCGTATGCAAGAGCTGGCGCGCAACGACGCCAAGGTCGCGATCCCGAAACCCTTCAAGGTCAACGAACCGATCGCCCGCAAGGGGGACAAGCTCGAGAAGTGGCAGATCGCGGCGATTCAGCTGCACCACCAGCTGCTGCGCAAACAGGGCAAGATCGAGAACCCCTACACGCGGATCCAGGTCACGATCGCTGTCTGCCTCTTCATCGTGCTGATCGTCAGCCTGCTCTATCTCTTCGCCGCGAACAATGTTCACAATTTTCGCGGCACGATCAAAGATCTCCTGCTCGTCGGCGTGATCCTCGCATTCAGCGTGCTGATGCTCAACGTCGGCGCGGTGATGGCGCGGGGCTTGAGCGCCGCGGGACTGGCGATCCCGGCAGAGGCGGTGCTCTTCGCGGTGCCCGTCGCCTTCGGGGCGATGTTGATCCGCCTCTTCCTCACGACCGAGAGCGCGCTGGTCTATCTGGTGCTGCAGACCCTGCTCGCGGGCCTGCAATTCCGTGATCCGCGCACCTTCGACATCCAGGGGATCAACCTCAGCTTTGCGATCCCCTTCGTCCTCTACGTCTTCATCAGCGGCATCGTCGGAATCACCGCCACCTCGGCGATCAAACAACGCACGAGCGTCTGGAAGGCGGGGATCCTCGTCAGCGCGGCGAACGCGACGATCATCTTCGTGCTCTGCCTCTTCGTCGAGCACCCCTTCACGTTGACGACCGTGAAGATGCTCTCGGGCGGTGTCTTCGGCGGGATCCTCGCGGCGATCCTCCTCGGGGCGATCACGCCGATCATCGAGCACCTCTTCAAGTACACCACCGACATCAAGCTGCTCGAGCTGGCGAACCTGAACGCGCCGATCTTCAAAGAGCTACTGATGCGCGCCCCGGGCACGTACCACCACAGCGTGCTCGTCGGCAATCTCGCCGAGGCGGCGGCGGAGACGATCGGCGCCAACGGCCTGATGTGCCGCGTCGCGGCGTACTACCACGACCTGGGCAAGATGAAGAACCCGAAGTACTTCGCCGAGAACCAGGAGAAGGGCGACAACCCCCACGACAAGCTCAAGCCCCAGATGAGCGCCCTGATCATCAAATCCCACGTGAAGGACGGCCGAGAGATCGCCAAGGCCCTCAAGCTCAACGACGACATCTGTGAGGTGGCCTTCCAGCATCATGGGACGGCGCTGATCAAGTTTTTCTTCCACAAGGCGAAGCAGGCGGCCAAAGAGGACGAGAGCGTCAACGAGAACGAGTTCCGCTATCCAGGGCCGAAGCCCCAGACCCGTGAGGCGGGGATTCTGATGCTCGCCGACACCACCGAGGCGGCGGCCAAGAGCCTCCCCGATCCGAGCCCGGCGCGGCTCAAGGGGCTCGTGCAGAGCGTGATCAACGGCCACTTCACCGACGGTCAGCTGGACGAGTGCGAGCTGACGCTCAAGGATCTCGAGGCGATCAACAACTCCTTCCTTCGCGTCCTCAACGGGATCTATCACGTGCGACCGCAGTATCCGGGACAGAAGCAGGACACCAAGCAAGACACGCGCAAAGTCTCTCAGACGGGCGAGCAGAAGCGCAACGGGAAGACCTCGAACGATCAACTCGAGGAAGTGGCAGCGGACGACCACTCCGCCGCCGAGACCGATCGAGCCGGCGAGCCCAGGGACGACGGCGATGCCCGGTCCGCCGAGACGGAGGCTCCCGTTGGGTCGTCGGACGCACGCCCAAACACGGATGGAAAGCCCCATGGTGATTCTAACGAACAGCCAGAAGCGCTATCGGATCGCCGAGCGGCGTCTAAAGCGGCAGGCCCGCCAAATCCTTGAGCAGCTCGACGTCGCCGAGGCCGAGCTCTCGATTCTCCTGGTCAACAATCCTAGAATGCGCGAGCTGAACCGCGAGCATCGGGGGATTCCGAAGACGACCGACGTGCTCTCCTTTCCCCTTCACGAGCTCGAGGAGGGCGGGGACCTCGACTTCGCCGGACAGCCCGTGCTGCTCGGCGACGTGGTGCTCTGCCTCGAACGGATCGACCGCCAGGCCCGGGAGCGCGCCTGGGACTTCGAAGACGAGCTGATCTTCTGCCTGGTTCACGGCGTGCTGCACCTGTTGGGCTTCGATCACGAGGCGAACGACGAGGATGCGCGGAAGATGTATGCCCGCCAGGCGGAGATCTTCGCCAAGCTCCGCCCGAACACGCGCTACGAGAGCTTCATCGAGTTCGAGTGATTCGAGTGAGTAGAAGCGGGCGAGGAGCGCTCACGACGTCTGGGGGGCCGCTGCGCCGCCGGGTGCTAGCCAGCGACACTCGCCGAGAAACGCTGTAGCTCATCGCGCAGCACGAGCTCGTTGACCTCGAGGGCGCGTGTCCCCGAGCCGCTCTCGAACGAGCCGACGATGCACTCGACGCCCGCCGTTTCGAGGTGGCCGAGAAACTGGCTCAGCGCCTCGGCGACCGAATCGAAGTGACGGGCGAGCTCGCCGCGCAGGGGACCCGCGCTCAGGGGATCGCGCTCGAGCCAGCGCAGCAGCCGCTCGATCCCCAGAAGGCGCAGCATCTCCGCCTGCGGAAGATCGGGCGTCGCCAGCGTCGGTGAGCGCCAGGACCGCGGACCGCGGATCAACCCCAACCCTTCGTGATGCAACTCCATCTCGGTGCCCGGAACGATCCGCAGCGGCAGCAGTCGAACGCGCGCGCCCGAGATCGAGATTGCCCAATCGAGCGAGCGAGCGAGATCAGGCCAGCCTTCGCGGGGCAACGCCGCGACGATCTGAAGCGTCACCTGATGGCCCGCGGCGATCAGGCGCTCGATGTTCGTGCGCGCCACGTCGAGGTCCATCTCGCGCTTCAGCGATTCGAGTGTCTCCGCGCGAGTGCTGAAGATGCCACAAAGAAAGCTCCAGATCTTGGCGTCGAAAGCACGATGGAGCTCGTCTGTCACGCGATCCGCCCGAAGGTTGGCGTAAAAGCGTTGCAGCGTACGCGACCCGTTGAAGAGCTGCACGAGCTCGAGCGTCCGCTTTGGATCGTCGTTGAAGAGCGCGTCGGTCAGGGTCAGCTCGGTGCACCCTGCGGCGTCGATCGCGGCGATGTCCGCCTCGACGCGCTCGAGGGAGAAACCCCGACGTCGTTTGAAGCTCCCGCCGTAGTTGCAGAGCGTGCAGTGGAAGCGGCAGCCGCGATGGGTCTCGTAGACCGCGGTCGAACCGAGGGTGATCAACGGCTCGGCAAAACCCGACAACGGCGAAGGTAACAGATCGAGGGGCTCCACGGCTGGACGCTCGAGGGTCAGCTCGGGTTCTCCCGCCTCGTTGCGAACCGCGATGCCGAGCACGTCGTGGAAGCGATACTGGGGAAACGACTTGCGCTTGTGGAGCCCAGCGATCGTCTCGAAGAGGGCGACTTCGACCTCGTCGCAGAGCACCACTTCAATGAAAGGGTGGCGCTGCAACAGCTCGAGCTCTCGCCCCCGCGTCGCCGGGCCGCCGACGATCACCGTCAGCTCGGGAAGGAGACTCACCATCGCTTCGACGATCGGCGCGAGGGCGAGCCAGTCGTCACCGTCGAGATAGAGCGCCACCACATCGGGAGCCTCGTCGGTAAGACTCCGCAGCGCCCGCGCCGGATGTTGCTCGCGCGCCAGTTGATGGCGATCGACGACGATCGGGAAGCCGAGCTCCTCCTCGTGAGCGCGAAGCACCGCCTGCAACTGGAGCACGGGCAACGAATAGGGGACGCGCTCGGAGTCCGGGTGTTGACGCGAGACGAGGCGAATCCGCATCGCGGTGCTCACGCCAGCGTGACGCGCTTGAGCCAGCGTTTGCCGACCTTGAGCACGTACGATCCGGGCTGGAGCAGCTGCTGGAAGTCGGAGATCCGCTCACCGTCGATGCTCACCGCCCCCTGCTGAACCATCCGTTTACCTTCGCTGTTCGAGGTGACCGAGCCGGACTGCGAGAGCAGGCTCGTCAGGGCGATCTGGCCACTCTCGCCGAGCTCGACGCGAATCTCCTCGAGCTCGTCGGGCACCTCGCGACGAGCGAAGAGCTGGTCGAACTCAGCGGCGGCGGACTCGGCGTCGGACAGCGAGTGGTAGCGCCCGACGATCTCTTTGGCCAGCTCGACCTTGACCTGCTTGGGATGCGCCTCTCCGCTCTCGACGCGGCGGCGCAACACGGCGATCTCGTCCAGAGAGCGCGACGAGAGCAGCTCGTAGTAGCGCCACATCAGATCGTCGGTGATCGACATCAGCTTGCCGAAGATCTCCTTCGCCGGCTCGTCGATCCCGACGTAATTATTCAACGACTTCGACATCTTGTCGCCTTGGAGTCGACCGTCGACGACGCGGGCGTTGGTCCCCTCGAGGAGCGGCGTCGTGAGCACGATCTGCGGCTCCATTCCGTAGCTCTTCTGGATCATTCGACCGATCAACAGATTGAAGAGCTGATCGGTGCCACCGAGCTCGACGTCGGCGCGCAGCGCGACCGAGTCGTATCCCTGAACGAGGGGATAGAGGAACTCGTGGATGCTGATCGGTTGCCCGCCCTTGAAGCGTTTGTTGAAGTCGTCCCGCTCCATCATCCGGGCCACGGTGTAGCGGCCGGCGAGCTGCACGAACTCGGCGGCGCTGAAACGGTCCATCCACGTCGAGTTGAAGGCGACCTCGGTCTTTTCGGGATCGAGGATCTTGAAGATCTGCTTCTTGTAGGTCTCGGCGTTCGCCGCCACCGCCTCGCGCGTCAGCGCCGGCCGGGTCTCGCTCTTGCCCGTGGGATCGCCGATCATCCCCGTGAAATCGCCGATCAGGAAGATCACCTGGTGACCCAGCTCCTGAAACTGGCGCATCTTCTGGATCAGCACGGTGTGACCGATGTGCAGATCGGGCGCCGTCGGGTCGAACCCAGCCTTGACACGCATCGGCGTATTCGTTTCGCGACTGCGTTTCAAGCGCGCAACGAGCTCTTCTTCGACGTTGCAGTCGACGGTGCCGCGCAGCAGCTCGCGCCGCTGCTCCTCAACTGGCGGAAACATCCTCGTCCTCCCGTATTCGTTCGATCGATAGACAGCGCCCGCTCTCGTCGTCGACGTCGAGCAGCACGCCATTGAGCATCGCTCGGCCCCCTGCGGGCACGATCGGCGCGGTGCGACGGTTCACGAAGCGGGCCACGGCGCGCTCGCAATCCATCCCGATCACGCTCTCGATCGGCCCGGTCATCCCGACGTCGGTGATCGTCCCGGTTCCCAACGGCAAGACCCGCTCGTCTGCCGTGGCGACGTGGGTGTGGGTGCCGACGACGGCGCTGACGCGGCCATCGAAATGACGCGCGAAGGCCTGCTTCTCACTGGTCGCCTCGGCGTGGAAGTCGATCAGCCGCACGCGGATCGCCGGGTCGAGACCGGCCAACAGCGTCTCGGCCACCTGAAACGGGCAGTCGAGGGGATCCATGAAGACGCGGCCCATCACGTTGATCACGGCGATCGCCGCGGCCCCTTCCCCCAGCACCACGAGCCCGCGCCCGGGGTTCTCGGCGGGGAAGTTCGCCGGGCGCAGTAGCCGCGGCTCCTCCTCGAGATAGCGCGAGATCGCCGACTTGCGCCAGATGTGATTTCCCGAGGTCAACGCGTCAGCGCCCCACTGAAACAGATCGCGGGCGTTCCGCGGCGTGATCCCGAGACCCGCGGCGGCGTTCTCGCCATTGACGATCACCCAATCACAGCGCAGCCGCTCGCGCAGTCCCCTGAGGCGCTCGCGCACGATTCGTTGTCCCGGCTCGCCGTAGACGTCACCGACAAAGAGGATCCGCATGGTCTACTTCGCGTATTCGACCGCGCGGGTCTCTCGGATCACGGTGACCTTGATCTGCCCGGGGTAGGTTAGCTCATCTTCGATCGTCCTGGCGATCTCGCGAGAGAGCATGATCGCCCCCGCGTCGTCGACGCGAGAGTTCTCGACCAGCACCCGCACTTCGCGCCCCGCCTGCAGGGCGTAGGCCTTCTCGACGCCAGGGTAACGTCGCGTGATGTTCTCGAGGTCGTCGAGACGCTGGATGTAGGACTGCAGCATCTCGCGACGGGCTCCAGGTCGCGCTCCCGAGAGGGCGTCGGCGGCGATCAGGATGTGCGCCAGGATCGTCGACGGTTTCTCGTCTTCGTGGTGCGCGGCGACCGCGTGGATCACGTCGGCGTGCTCGCCGTATTTCTTGCAGAGGTTTCCGCTGATCACCGCGTGAGAGCCCTCGACGTCGTGGTCGACGGCCTTGCCGATGTCGTGGAACAGCCCGGCGCGCCGCGCCATCTTCACGTTCACGCCGAGCTCGGCGGCCATCACGCCGCAGAGGAAGCCGACCTCGATCGAGTGCATCAGGTTGTTCTGGGCGTAGCTCGTGCGGTACTTCAGGCGCCCGACGTACTTGACCAGCTCGGAGTGAACGTTGTGCAGGCCGAGCTCGTAACAGGCGAACTCGCCCGCCTCGCGGATCGACTGCTCGACGTCTTTGGTCGCCTTGTCGACGACCTCTTCGATCCGAGTCGGGTGGATTCGACCGTCGGCGATCAAGCGCTCGAGAGCCAGGCGCGCGACCTCGCGACGAACCGGGTTGAAGGCGCTGAGGACCACGGCCTCGGGCGTGTCGTCGATGATCATGTCGACGCCCGTCGCCGCCTCGAAGGCGCGAATATTGCGCCCCTCGCGGCCAATGATCCGGCCCTTCATGTCCTCGGAGGGCAAGTTGACGACGGTCACCGTCGCCTCGGACACGTACTCGCCAGCGTAGCGCGAGACCGCGACGGCGAGCATCTTCTTCGCGCGGCGATCCGCATCGGCGCGCGCCTGCTCTTCGAATGCCTTGACCTCTTTGGCGGCATCGATCTTGGCCTCGGCGGCGATCGACTCGGTCAGCTGTTCGCGCGCCGCTTCTCGGGTAAGCCCCGCCACCTCTTCCAGCTTCTTGTCGATCTCACCTTCGCGCTCTTCGAGGGCCTGCTCCTTGTCTCGTAGCTGCGTCTCGCGCTGAACGACCTGACGTTCTTTCTTCAGGATGTCGTTCTCTTTGCCCGTTATCAGCTCGCCCTTCTTCTCGATCGCCTCGTCTTTCTTGAGCAATCGGTTCTCGAGCTTCTGCAGATTGAGACGCTGTTCCTTGAGCTCTTCTTCTTGGCTCTTGACCCGCTCTTCGGCGTTCTTCGTGGACTCGAGCAGCTCTTTTTTGGCGCGCTCCGCCTCTTTCTTGGCATCTTCGAGTAGCTGGTCGGCCTTCGACCGCCCCTCTGCGGCCTCTTCGGCTTGCTTGCGGCGCGACCACCATAGCCCGACGGCCACACCAACAGCCACACCGAGCAACGAAGCAATTATGATCTCCATGGTGTGTTTCCCCGTGTAGGCACAAGACGCACCTACAGCATCTAGCGTTGGAAAATCACCACGTTATTCGGGGAGAGTCGCACGCGCAATAAAGGGGAGCCGGCCGTTCGCGCGTGGATTGCACACGTCGCCAACGCGCACCGCGATATACCGAGGCAAATCGTCGCCACGTCAAGCCACTCCGATCGATCGGCGGCGCATTCGACGTGACGGTCGTCGATTTCGTACTATGTGAAAGGACCTCGCGGTCCTGAGTCTCACGAAACCGTGTGACCTCTCGGTTTATCTATCGATGATCGACCCCCGAGGTACCGGCGCGACACGTGGTCGACCCGAACAACCCGGTGTGTCGTTGTTCTCGAAACACAACGCTCGTCGCGCATTCACGCACGACGCGTTTTCGGTATTGTATCCTGAACGCCGAGAAACGCAACGGGAAAAACGTCACCAAATCGTGGATTTTCTGATCGGGGCGCGGTTAACCGCCGAAGCCTTTGCGCTCGAGCATCGAGAGCAGAGATTCCGATTTCGAGCGAATCTTCTCTTTCAAGCCATCGTACCGCGCCCGTTCCTTGAATAGCTCGTCGGCGATGTTGAGCGCCAAGAGGAGCGCGAGATTCTGTGTCGGCAAATTCGCCCCGCCCCGCAGCTCACCCATCTTTTCGTTGACGTAGTCGCAAACCGCCTGCACGTGTTCGGAGCCGTCGTCGGAGCGTATCTGAAGCCGCTGACCCAGAATCGTGACACCGTGCGATTTCTTCATGTGCGTCGTCCAGGTGAAGTCGTTGACTTTGCAACAAATACGTCGGCGATGGGGAATTGTCAACTTTTCAGCGGTAGGGGATTCGAGAGAGGTCGACCTTCGATCCCTTTGCGATACCGAGACGACGCGCGACGCCACCGTTCAATTCGAGGACGTACCTCGACGGCAGGCCGACCGAACGCGTCTTCGTGGTATGCGGTGTCGCTCGATGAACCACACCGACGACGACGCCACCTCGGTCGATGAAGATCATGTCCAGCGGGATGTAGGTGTCCTTCATATAGAACTGCTTCACCGAATCGGAGCGAAAAACGAAGAGCATCCCCTGGTCCTGTCCCATCTCGCTGCGATACATCAGACCACGCGCCTGTTGGCTACGGGTCAGGGCGAGCTCGACGCGAAAGGTGCTCCAGCCCGTCGACCCTTGCACGCGGAGTTGATAGGTCTCGACTTGCGGCTTGACGTCGGGCGACGGAGCGGCGCGACGGCAGGCGGTAGAGCCGAGCAGAAGGATCGCTCCGAGGACCAGCCGGGCGACAGCCCGTCCCACGTTCGACACCTCGTCGACCTCTGTCAGCGAAGGGAAACTCGTTCTCACGGCTCCTCCAGCGGAAGCACGAACTCCAGGTAGGAGCGGTTGTAGGGCGCGAACACGGGGGTCGGCGCGCCGTCGATCTCGGCGCGCTCGTCGAATGGACGAAAGACGCCGGCGTCCATGATCCACCCCGGGTTGTCGCCGTCGTTGTGAAAGGCGCCATCGAGGGCGGCCAACCCGAGAGAATGGCCCACCTCGTGGGTGATCGTGTTCCCGATCAGATTTCCCAGCACGCGGACCGCTTCGGCGACGAGGGCCGCGCGGGGCCCGCCCGTCAGCTCGTCTTCGGTCACCGCCGTTCCACCGAGCACGGGAACCGCGAAGGAGAAGATCTCGTCGAAGCGCGCCGAGGCGAGCGGGTTGGTCTCGGAGGCCAGCGTCGCGCTGAACTGCAAGAACGACGCGACGAAGATGCCTCCATAGGGATAGTAGCCCTGTTGCTGCGAGGTGGCGTTCAACCCGCCGATCACATCGTCGAGGAAGAGATTGCCCACATCCTTGCAGTCCTCACCGCGGCAGGTGTTGTCGATCCCGAAGAGGTTGGCGTGGTTCGGGTCGACGCCACCGATCTCGACCGTCGAATACTCGGCGAAATCGAGGGGTGCCGTCTCGTCGAAGCGGATGTTCACCCCCTGATAGTCGCGTCGAACGACCTCGAGCACGCGATCTTTCACCGCGCGCTCGGCGGCTCGCAGGCCGAACTGGTCGAGCGCCTCGCTGAATCCGGGAAGATACCGCAAATGCACGACCTGCTTGGGTGGGGCGATCTGAAGCTCGACCTTGAGATCACTTCCCCAAAAGGCGACGTTGCCGTAGAGCACCAGGGGCGCAATCGTCCCGGAAAACCGCCCCCAACGGGCGCCGAGCCCCTCGATGATGCCGTCGGCGTTGCGTCGTACGCGCAGAACATACTCGAGTCGAGTGTTATCGCCGACCGCGGTCGGCACGAGCAAGAGCGACTGCTGCCCTGTGAAGTCGACGACCCCCTCTCGCGTGTGGAGCGTGCCCTCGAGCTGGAACAGGGTCGATGTCTGAAGCTGGGCATCGATCGGTAGAAATCCGCGTCCAAAGATCGTCAGCCGCTGGCCGCGGCTTACCGAGCTGGGCGTGAGCCCGTCGATCCGCGTCGCCTTGAGCACGATGCTCTCGATCGACAACGACTCGCTCGTCGTGACGCTGCCGTCGAGAGCGACGTTGCGCACGAAAATCCCGCCGCGAAACGTCCCCGGGAGGACACCGAGCAGCTCGGGTCCGATGCGCAGGCGCGCCTCGGTACGCGACCGAACGTCGAGCGGGGCGCGCGTTTTGGTGACCGGGACCTGGGTGCTCGTGGCCGTGAGCTCGACCACACCGTCGAAGAACAGCTCGCTCGTCCCCTCGGCGGGATCGAGAAAGCCGGCGCCGGAGACGACGATCTCGTCGCCGAGATAGACCACGCTCTCGCCCAGAGAGGTGATGCTCGGCGCGAGGCCGACACCGAACGAGAGCGCGGCGCGCGTCGAGAGCAACACGGTCTGGCGATAGACCAGGTCGAGATCGCCGTCGAAGGTCCCCTTCGCACCTCCCAACGCCTCGATCACCGCCGTGGAGAAGACGATCTCGATCGAGTCGTCGCTGCGGACACTGGGGGCGATCGAGACGTCGACCTCGCGTCCGGCGATCGAGCCGACGAGCCGAACCTGCTCGATCACTCCGAGGTTCGTCCCCTGCAAGACGAGACGGGTTCCCGGAAGAATCTCGCTGGGCGCCCAACTTTCGAGGGTCACGATCGGCCGCTCGTCGGGTGGCAGCTCGCCGCTCTTGGCGCCACTGACACAGCCTGCGGCGAGGAGCAGGAGCGAAAACGGCAACATCGCTCGCGTCCAGATTCGCATCGAACGTCCGCCTCCCGGGCGGGGTGGATCCGTTCGAGGGATCATACCAGCCGCGTCGGTCCCACTCAAGCACGAGGACGGCGTGAATGAGTCATCATTTGACTTCCATCGGCTTGCCTGAGTATATTACACGCCGAGACCGCTACTCCGGAGGTGTGCGATGAGATTCAGATACTGGCGGATGATCGGCGCGCTCCTCGCCCTTGCGCTCATTGCGGGCGCAGGGTCGAGCTTCGCAGCGAGGAAAAAGAAGGACAAGAAGGGAACGACGCGACTGCCGTGGAAGAGCAAGCTATTCCTCGACACCAAGCCGTTTCAGACCGATTTTGGCTCGGTCAAAGACCTCAAAGAGTACATGGAGAAGAATCACAAGGCGAAGATCGGGCCGCTCGGTCCTCGCTTGATGTACGAGATTCACTTCATGGCCTTCTTCAAGAAGACCCAACCCGCGCAGATCTACGTGCTGATCTTCGACGTCTCGAAGGGCAAAGACTTCGTCCAGCGCTTCGACTTCAGCGGCGTGCCGCAATCGATCGATCGGTTCTCGTCGGCGGTGAAGCTGGACAAGAACCTGGTCAAGAAGAAGACGAACTATCTTTTCGAGCTGAAGGCGAAGACCGCAAAGGGCGCCGTGTTGCTCGCCTCATCGCGCTTTCAGGTCTTTTGAGGTCACGGTAGCGTGAGGCGCTGCTCCCGTTCGACGACGAAGGCCACACGCGACTGCTGACTGTCGCCGACGTTCAGCTTCGCGAGGTTCACCCGCCGCAGAACGAGCTGGGCCTCGGTTCCGGCACGACGAAGCTCCGCAAGATGCGACGCAGGGATGTCGAACACGCCGTCGTCCGCGACGCGACACGAAAGCGTGGTGACGCGATCGGAGCGGCTGATCGTCAGCTTGATCTGGAAGAGCGTCGCGTTGGTCGTGCGGCCGGAGTCCCAGCGAACGGAGAGCGATCGGAGCCTCGGCTCGCTATTTCCGTTCTCGTTTCCCGTGAAGCCAGCGGCGAGAATCCGGAACTCTTCGGGCGCGCGCACCGAGGCGCGAAACGCCGCGACTCGTTCGTTGCCCTGACCGATCAATTGGTAGAGCGTCCCAGGAACATAGCGCAAACCCGAGCCCGTCCGGGTGCGGTAGGTCACCCCGGCGATGAAGGGAAACAGATCGGGGAACTCTTCGTGATCGAGTTGCGCGATCTGCGTCTCCGATTGCACCTCTAGGTGCCCGATATCCTGTAGCTGAATCCAGACCTGGTCGGGATCGACCGCTGCGAGCTCGGCGAGATCGTAGCGCTCGACGCGACATTGATCCGTCCGTAGGTCGAGGGGAAGGTCGTGCACCGGCAGCCGCAACAGACGGGTCGAGGCGCTGGCCGAGATCCGCAAATGGTCGACGAAAGCAGCGACGACGCGCACCGGCGAACCCTGATCGAGCCCCTTCTGGGTGATCATGAAGACGACGTCGCCATAACGGGACTCCTGCTCGTCGCCCGGGCCGAAGTTCGGCTCCGACGAGCACGCGACGGCAAACACGAGCAGCGCAAGCGTCGCCTGGAGATATCGCGGAACGGGTCTCGGCATTGCTCCTCCACGCCCGGAACCAGTGGGCGTTACGTTTGAGTATACGATCGCCTCGTTGGGATCGCAATCTCCATTCCGACGCACTTGACAAGCGTCGTCGCGTCGCGGAGTATAGAGGGCTCGCAACGACCCAAAGGTGTACCACATGGCTCGCGTTACGATCGAAGATTGTTTACAGAATGTCGAAAATCGCTTTGCCCTCGTGTTGTTGGCCGCACAACGTACGCGGCTTCTCATGTCGGGCCATCCGCGCACGGTCGAGAGCTCGAACAAAGAGCCCGTCACCGCCCTGCGAGAGATCGCCGCTGGATACGTGCTGCCGGTATACGACGAGGACGACGAGCGCTGACCGAGCGAGCAACGCGTCGACTCTCAGAGGGCGCGTATCGCGTTGACCTTCCCGGGCCCCTTCCGATAGAAGCGTCGAAGCTCGGCGTTCATTTCACTCGTCCGGTCATATCGCAGAAACTTGGTCTCGAGATAGCGGCAATACTTGTCCGCGAGCTCGTTCGCCTCGCGGTAACGCTCGGCGATCTGCGCCCTGGCTTGTGGATGATAGCGGATCTGGCGGAACAGGCGCGAACGAAGGGCACCCGTCGCGAAGCGAAGCTGCGGTTGCAGGGCGAGGCAGACGACGAACTTGTCGACCTCGGCCTGCAGCTCGAGCTCGAGCTCGCTCACGCCCTGGCGATTCTGTGCCTTCCAGGCGACGTAGACGAAGTGAGAGACCCCCTCGAGGAGAACGAGCAGGGTCGAGAGCGGCCAGTCTCGCCGCCCGCGCGCGGCGTGCTTGAGCAGCCTTTGCAGCGAGTCGTCGAGATAGAGCGCGAGGTTCAGCTCACCTTCCGCTTCGTGGACCAACAAGCGCTCCGAAGTGCCCGCGGGGTCTGGGTGAAGCGACTCCGCCGTCTCCTTGTCGATGACGAAGTCGGTCACCGCCAACTCGGTCTCGAGCCCGTAGTGCTGCTCGATCATCCGCTGAAGGTACATCAGAAGGCAAAAGCGGCGGTGCGGTGTCCGCATGGGTTCCCCTAGTTCACGCTCCAGCTGTCTGCCTCGGGATGCGGGATCACACCGTGTGTCGTCAGCTTCTTCGCCAGCCGTTTACTGCGGGTCTTCAGCCAGCGCTCATAGATCGCGAGCAAGTCTTTATTGTTGCTGAACGCGGCCTTGTCGCTGATCTCCGCCAACACCTCGACGAAGGCGATGAACTTGTCCGCCAGCTCTCCGTAGAGCGTATCGAAGACGTCGCCGTGGCGGTGTCGTTGCATCAGGCCCTGAACCTGCGTGTAGGCCGAACGGCCCATGCTGACGTAGTAGTCGACGTCGATCAGCTTGCGGTTGAGGCTCTCCGAAAAGAACCCCGAGATATAGAGCGACACGTCGCCGAGTCGGCGCAGCATCTGGACGCGCTTCTCCGCGGGGGCCTCTATCGCTCGTTTCATCAAGAGCACGAGAGGCTCATCGGGCGAAGCAGCCTCGGCCGTTCCACTGTAGAGCTGGTTCGTCGTCGCAAAGGTCGACAACAACTCGACGAGATAATATTCCGCAAATTGACTCGCCTGTACGCCCATATCCTTCATGGTCTCCGAAACGGCGCTGTGGAAGAAGGCGTTCAGCGATGTGGACGAGAGGACGAATGAGCTCATGTGCGACGAAGCCTCCAGCGTTTTTTTTCTTGATTCTTCCCGACACAGAGGTAAAATCTTGGGCTATTCTTGCTGTTGTTTTACCTAAGTACCGAGATACCTTGTTATATCGTACCGAAAAGTCGCCACTTTAGGCAAATTTTCTCTACCTCAGCCGGCGTCTCTCGGCCGGCCACTCGCGACGACATCACGAAAATCGCTACAAATACGAAGCGTTTCCCTGAGGAGCCGCCTGTCGATACCCGCGGCGAGGGTTGCACCGCAGCGCGAGCGGTGGTACACCAGACGGAGACAGACTTCAGAGCGTTTCGTCGATGACCGTTCGAGAGTACGGGCTACTCCTGATCTTCCTCTGCGCGGCGGCGCTGAGCCCCGGTTGTCGCTGCACCGACCGATTGCACCCGGTACCGAAGAACCCGATCAGCGATCCGAAGCTCTTGCTCGACGCCCTCGTGCGACCGCCGTCGGTGCGCAACCTGACCGCCTTTCCGCGCGTAGAGTACTATTCGAAACGCGACGTACGGAAGGGGACCGTGGCGATGGTGCTCGAGCCACCGGATCGGCTCCGATTCGAAGCGCTCTCCCCGAGTGGCAACATGCTCGCGCTGCTCACCAGTGACGGCGCGCGCATCACGCTCTACCAACGCGGAGCAAAGCGCTGCTACCGTGGACCGGCGTGCGCACGGAATATCGCGCGGCTCTTGCCGATCGCGATCGAGCCGCGACAGCTCGTGCGCTTGCTGATGGGCCGCGCCCCGGTGATCCGCCACACCGACAGGCGGATGCGCTTCGATCGGCGAGCCGGCTGGTACCAACTGACGTTGATCGACACCGCCGCGGGCCGTCACCAGGAGATCTGGCTCGCCCCAGGTACATTGCGCCCGATGCGCTCCAAGCTCTACGAGGGGAAGACGCTGCGCCTGCAACTCGATTGGCGCTCCTATCGCAATCTGGCGGGTCATCCATTTCCGCATCGGATTGACGCGAAGATGCCACGTGGAAAGGTCGACCTCTCGATCAAGTTTCGCGAGCTGACGCCCAACCGATCGCTGAAGATGAGGTTTTTCCGCTTCGATTGTCCCGCTGGGGTAACGGAGACGCCGATGACTTGCGGTGCCCAATGAATCGGCCGATGTCGACGCAGATGGGGGCGAGCCTCGCTTCGAACCACGAAGTATCGCTCGTCAACGCGGGCGTTGCCCTGGTGTTTTGCCTTCTGGCAGCGCTGACGATCTCGTCGTGCAAGAAGACGGCGAAGCCCGAAGCGTGCGCTCAGTTCCACCAGCGCTCGACGCTGCGCGTGGCGATACCCGTGCTTCCGCTGCACCTCTGCGAGCTCGCCAAGAGCACGTACTGGATCCGTCAGCTCACGCTCAATCTCGTCCTCGAGCCGCTGGTTCGGGAGAACGCCAAGACGGGGCGGATCGAGCCGGCCCTCGCCGAGCGCTACGCGATCGACACCGAGAAGAAGACCTTGACCTTCTATCTGCGCCGCGGCGTCACCTTCCACGACGGACACGCCCTCACCGCCGACGACGTGATCTTCACCCTCGACACGCTGATGAGCTCGACGTTCGTCAACTCGGCGAAGCGCTCGGACTTCGACTTCGTCGCTCGCTGGCAAAAAGTCGACGCCCACACCGTCCGGATCGTCCTCAAATCGCTCAATGCTTTCGCGTTGTTGAGCTTCACCGATCTGCAAATCTACCCGCGACACCGTTTTTTCGGTCGAAACTTCAGCGCCACCTGTGTCGCCGAACGCCTGATCGGCAGCGGCCCCTTCCGCGTGACCCGGCGCGACAGCCAGCGGATCGAGCTCACGCGCTACATCGGCTATTGGGGTCGAAAGCCAGGCTTCGCCAAGCTGGTGTTCCAAAAGGCCGCCCCCGAGAAGCTGTTGCTCTTGTTACGACGCCACGAGGTCGACCTCGTCCCGGAGCTCCCAGCGGACTCGGTCGCGGCGTTCCGACGTGACGGGTCGCTCGAGCGGGACTACGTCATCTTCCAACATCCCGGAAACGCCTACGGCATGCTCGGCTTCAACCTACGCCAGGCGCGCTTCCAGAAGCCCGCCGTGCGGCGCGCGTTCGCGCGTCTGATCGACCTCGAGCGCATTCGGACGACCCTCTACCGCGGCCGCGCACACTGGGCGATCGGTCCCTTCCACCCGCTCTCCAGCGCCACTCCGAAGCTCCGGCCATTCTCGCACGACACCAAACGCGGGCTCGAGCTCTTGACCAAGGCGGGCTGGGTCGATCGCGACCACGACGGGGTCCTCGACGTCGACGGCAAGGCGGCGCGCCTGCGCCTCCTCTTTCGCGCCGAATCGAAGGAGCATCGCCGGCTGGCGACGGTGATCCGGGACCAGCTTCGGCGCTATCGGATCGACGTGCAGCTCGAACCGCTCGCCTGGGGACCGCTGCTCAAACGGGTGGCGAAGGGGGACTTCGACCTCTTCCTCTTCCGCTGGGGCCCGATACCCTATCATTACGATCCGCACCCCTTCTTTCACAGCAAGGGCAGCATGAACTGGATCGGCTACCGCGACGACGCCAGCGATCGCTGGATCGTCGAAGCGCAGCGGACGCGAGACGCGGCGAAGCGCCAAGCGCTCTATCGAAAGCTGGCGACGAAGCTCTTCCGCGATCAGGTCGTGCAGTTTCACTTCTTCGCCGATGCCTTGCTCGTCGGGCATCGTTGCCTCGTCGGCGTCTTCCCCTCGGCCCTTGGTCCGCAGTTCGACCGCTACGCGCCCCGAGGCAAGTGATGTGGGCGCGACACCGCGTTTGGCGGCGCCTGCTGTACCTCGTCCCGACGCTCTTCGGTGTGACGCTGCTCGCCTTCGTTCTGCTGGAGCTCGTGCCCGGCGATCCTCTCAGTGAAGAGGCCCTTCGCTCGCGCCATGGCCTCTCGGAGGAGGCCCGAGCCGAGCTGCGCCGCGCGCGCGGCGAGAACCTCCCCCTCTTTTTCAACCTCGCCCCCCTGGACCGCCTTGTCCTGATGCGGCAAGTGCTCTGGTCCAGCGACGAAACCCTTCGGCGTCGTCTGAACACGCGTCTTTTGCCGCAACTCTCGTTCCTCGCTCGGCTCGACATCGCCGCCGACCTCGCCCTCCGTCGCGCCCATGAGATTCTTCGTCGACGCGGACTGGTCGCCTCTGATGAGGAGCTTCGCGATTGGCCGCGCCTGAAACGCCGCCTCTTCGGTCGAGCGACGATCGCGGCAATGATCGAGGGTCTTCGACGGGATGACACGTACGACGCCGCTCTACGACGCTTGCGTCGAATTGGTGCGATCGCCAATGCCCCCCTGATTCACGCCCTCGAGCAGACAGCGAGCCCCGCGATCGCCCGGGCGCTCGCCGATCTCAACCGACGGCCCTACCGCTTCTCGGCCCGCGATTCGGGGACGCGCAAACGTTGGGCGATCGAACGCTGGCGCCGATTCGCCGAAGAGGAACAGGCGATGCTCACGACGCTCAGCTCCCTTGGCCGAATCGCCCGCGGCTTCAGCGAAACGCGCTACGGACGCTGGATCGCGGGTGTGGTGCACCTCGATCTCGGCTCGTCTCCGAGCGAACGCGTGCCCGTTACGGCCCTGCTACGTCGCCATCTACCGACGACGCTGTTGTTGGGAAGCCTCGCGCTGGTATTGGCGTACCTCCTCGGCATTCCCCTCGGCACGCTCCAGGCACGGTATGCCGACCGCCTGCCCGGGGCGCTGATCGCCGCGTTTTTGGTCGTTCTCTTCGCCTTGCCGAGCTATTGGGTCGCGACGGTGGCGCTCCAGGGGTTCAGCGGAGCGCTCGGTTGGTTTCCCAGCGGCGGTCTTCCTCGAGCGGCGGACGGCGCGAGCTTCGTACACCGCGCGGCGAGCTGGACACGCCACTTGATCCTTCCCGTCTCGGTGCTCTCGTACGGCCTGCTCGTCGTGATCAGCCGCTATTGGTCGACATCGCTTCGCGACGAGCTCGATTCCCCCTACGTGCGTACGGCGCGAGCCAAAGGCTGTGACCCGACGCGTACCCTCGTCCGCCACGCGGCGCGCAACGCGCTGGGCACCTCGATCAGCCTGTTCGGCATCTTGGTCCCGTCGATCCTCGGTGGCGCGGTGATCGTCGAGCGCCTCTTCGATCTTCCCGGGATGGGCTGGCTCACCGTCCGGGCGATCGAGCAGCGAGATTTTCCGACGCTGCTGGCGGTCGTCGCGCTCTCGGCCGTGGTGACCATCCTCGCGCTGACCCTCGCCGAGGGGTTGCAGCTCCTCGCTGACCCGCGCCAGCGCCAGCACGACGGGGGCCGACGGTGAGCCCCCCCACCACGTCGCCTCCATCGACGGCGGAGGTCTCGCCGCGCGCTCGATCGCGGCCCCTCCGCTCCGCCTCTCGAACGGGGCTCAGCATCGCCCTCGTCACGATCGGGCTGCTCGGCGTCGTCGCTCTCTTCGCCAGCTGCCTCGCCTCGGATCTGCCGCTCGTCTTGAAGCGCGACGGGCGCTGGTATTGGCTACCGAATCTGTTCCAACCGGCCGGGCTCGCGAGCTTGCGCAACGCCGATCTGCGCGCCGAGAAGCGCCAGGGCACCCGCACGACGTTCGCTCTCTTTCCGCCGATCGAGCAGGGTCCCGAATCGACGGATCTCGCCCAACTGAACCGCGGGCCGAGCGCGCGCCACTTTTTCGGCACCGACGACGTCGGACGCGACGTCCTCGCGCGTTTGATACATGGAACGAGGGTCACGCTCCTGGTCGGCATCGGAGCGGTGCTCCTCTATCTGCTGATCGGCGGGCTCTTTGGCTATCTCGCGGCGCGCTTCCGACTCTGGGACGCGGTGATCTCGCGGCTGGTCGAGGTCGTTCTGGCGTTCCCCGCGATGATCTGGGTGATCGTTGTCACCGGCCTCTCGCCGACACCGAGCGTCTGGCTCACCGCGCTGGCGATCGCGGCGATCAAATGGGCGGCGATCGCCCAAATCGTACGCGGTGAGATCTTTCGGCTCGAAAACGAGCCCTTTGTCCAGAGCGCTCGTGCGCTCGGCTCGGGCGATGCACGCCTTCTGTTGCGACACCTCCTGCCGCACCTGGTCGGGCCGCTGGCTGTCAGCGCGACCTTCGGTGTCGCCAACGCGATCCTGATCGAAGGCTTCGTCAGCTACCTCGGCTTCGGGGGCTCCTCCGTCTCGTGGGGGGCGCTGTTGGCCCACGCCGATCTCCATTCGACGGATCAGTGGTGGCTCGCGGCCTTCCCCGGAGTGGCGCTCTTCGCCGCGGTGCTCGCCTTTCATGCGATCGGCGAGAGTCTTCAGCGGCGCAGCGCAAGCGCGTGATTCAGAGGGCTTTGGGCCAGCAGACCTTGGCGCTGGAGAGCACCGATTTGCATTCGTAGTCCGTGCGGCACTCGGTGTCGAAGAGGCAGCGCTTGGCGCAGATCGCTTCACTACCGACCGTCACGCAAACGCCGGGAAAGGGACAATCCGCGGAACCGCCTGGGCACGCGAGCGTGCAGTACCCCGCGGGAAAGCCGGTCCGACAGATCTGCCCGTCGGCGCAGTTGTAGCTCGAGACGCACGAAGCGCCGACGATCCGGTCGGCGAGGACGCAGGCGAAGGAGCCATTGGCGTCGGTGCCGCCGACGAGACACTGGAAGTTCGCATCGCTGCGACAATCGCCACCGTCGGAACACGCTTTGAGACAGCGGTACCCCGTGCCGCTCGAGGCACAAACGTCCCCGTTGGGGCAGGGGTCTCCAAAGGGCGTGCACTCGGAGACACACATCCCGACGACCTTGGTCTGCGTACAGACCCCAGAGATCCGGTCGACCACGGGGCAATCCTGGTGCGTCTTGCAGAATGATTTGTCGGCGTCGTTGCAGATCCCCGTCGCGAGAATCTCGCACTGCTTGCTGACGCAGTCGAGGTTCACCTCGCAGGGATCGCCGATCTGGGCGGTGCCCTCCTTCATCGAGCAGATCGAGACCGTCGCTTGTTCGATGTCCGTCGCCGTCACGCACTCGTGGTTGTCCTCCTGGCGGCACTCGGTCGAGGAGCCACAGAGCTTCATACACGAGGGGATGCCCTCGACACGCACGCAGCGCTCATCGCTCGCGCAGTCGCTGTTCGCCGCGCAGTTGACCTTCGCGCAGTAGCCCTTCTTGAGCGTCGTCAGACAGGTCGATTCGCCTTCGCAATCGGAGTCGACCTGGCAGCTCGCCCCGGTCTTGCCGTCGCCCGTCGGGCGGCAGATCGTCTTGTAGAGCGGAGGTTTCTGTCGGGCGATCTCGGTCTTGCAGGCGTAACCATCCTTCTCGCGGCAGTCGCTCCCGCTGGTGCACTCCTTGAAGCAAGCCTTGACCGTACCGAGGACGAGGCAAGCCGCACCGCTCGGACAGTCGTCGTTGCAGGGAGAGATCGAGCAATAGCCCCCTGGCGACAGCAGGCAGAGCCCCGTCTCGCAGGTGTTGTCGCCGATGCAGGGGTCGCCGACCTTCCCCGGCTCGGCTTTCGCATCGCTGGTATCGGGAGATGTCTCGTCGATGGGCTCGAGATCCGCCGCGTCGGCCGTGCCGACGTCGTTCGGAGCCGAGTCGACGACCGAGCTGTCGCCCTCGCCCAGGTCCACCTCCGAGACGTCGCCGCCGTCGGGCCAGACGCAGGCCAGATTGACCACGATTTGACCCGGTTCGCAGATGATGATCCGCTTCTTCTTGCACCCACAGACGGCCAACGTCGCTGCCACCAGCCAGACCACGATCGGTAGAATTCTTCGTCGCTGCATGAATTCGATGATAGTGGCCGAACAGACAAAAAAAAAGCGCATTCGTCCAATCTGCAGGTTGGCCATTGATATTTGGAGCCAGATGCGATAACACTGCATAT
>JAGQJP010000491.1 GCA_020430585.1 Myxococcales bacterium
CGCAGCGACGACAAAGAGAACATGCCGCGCGGCTATCTCGGTCAAATCGAGAAGGGCAAAAAGTACCTGGACCGTGGCGAGGCGAACACGGCACTGACCTTTTTCTTCAAGGCGCACATGGCCAATCCGAGCAGCACGAAGCCGTTGATGCTCTTGGCGACGACCTACAACCGCCTCGGAAGTCCCGCGTCGGCGATCGTCTATTTCCGCAAGGTCCTCGCCCTCAACTCGAAGCACCTCGGCGCGCTGTACGGCATCGGGATGGCGCACCTGCGCAACGGCAACAAGGGCAGCGCGGCGAAGTTCTTCGCGAAGTATTTGCAGATCAGCCCGAACGGCGGCAAGGCTAAGCAGATCAAAGCGAAGCTGCAGGCGATGGGGCTATGACTCGGTCGCCTCTTGGCCGAACTGGAACCACTGCTCCAACACGTCGCGGATCTTGCGGGCCTGCTCGCGATTCGAGATGTTGAACTTGTTCTGTTGGCGATACTCACCGCGAATCTTCTTGTAGCGACGAATCGTCACTTTTTCGGGCCCGAAGTCCTTGGTGTTTCGATCCAGGTCCTGGTAGAGAAACATGATCGTCGTCCACGCGCCGCGTGTCAGGACGTGCTTCTCGACTTCCTTGACGAGTTGAACGCCGTCTTGCTCGTAGTTTACGGTGATCTCGTCGATCGTTTCGGCCGCCATCGCATCCTGCCTTTTCGGTAACTATGTGTGAATAAAAGCGAAAACACCTTCCACCGCTAACGTCGGCAGATCCTACCGAAATTGACCGCTGGGCGCAAGACCTTGCTTCATTGGCCCCGCACTTCGTCGTTCAGGTAGAGGTCGACGAGGTGATTGAAGCGATCGGGGTCTTCTTCGTGGGGGCAGTGGCTGCAGTTGTAGAAGATCTCGAGGCGCGAGCGGCGGATCTGGTTGTTGAGGATGAAGCCGCTCTTGAGGGGCACGAGGCGGTCCTTCGCGCCCCAGACGATCAGCGTCTGGTGTCTGATGCGCTCGACCTCGCGCTCCATCAGCTCGAAATCCTTGGTGATATGGCGGAGGGTCGCGATGAACGCGGGATAGGCGCCTTTGGCGCGCAGCGGACGAAGGAAGCCCTCCATGTAGGCGCGATCGATCGGGAGGTTGACGTAGGCCAGGTTGGCCAAGAGCAAGCGGTAGGCCCAGCGATTGCCGAGGGCGCGGTAGAGCGGCGAGAGCAAGACGCTCTGGAGCTTCGCGATGTCGTCGATCATTCGAAAACGGAGGCCCGCGGCGTTGACCAACACGAGCTTGTCGACGCGCGACGGGTCGTCGAGGGCGAGGCGCATGCTCACGGCGCCGCCCAGAGAGTTGCCGACGAGGTGGGCGCGCTCGATGCCGAGCCGATCCATGAAACGTCGCACGAAATCCGTCAGGTCTTGCAGGTCGTAGCGCGAGCGTTTCTTGTCCGAATAGCCGAACCCCTTCTGGCAGAGCGCAAAGACCCGGTGACGTCGGGCGAGATAGTCGATGTTGAAGCGCCAGGCCCACGACGAGACGAGGATCCCGTGGATCAGGATCAGCGGCGGGCCGCTGCGGCCCATCTCGACGTAGTGCGCTCGCCAGCCGTCGGAGAGCTCGACGAAACGGCTCCGTGGATGCCACCCAGTGTTCGAACCCATTGCCTTTTCCATCGCCGAATGATACCGCATCCACTGGCGTCGAGAAACGGAATTCCGAGCCTTGATTTGTCGACAAATCTGTTTACAATGGCCATATTTGCGCGGGAGGTTCTATGCACGCGTTCCATCGGCTGCCGATATTGCTGCTCTTGAGCGTTCTGCCGTTGCTGTTCATCGGCTGCAAGAAGGACGTCCGGCGACGTCTCGGTGAGGGGGCGCGCTATGTGAAATCCAACCCGGACAAGGCGATCGAGATCCTCGACGGCGTCCTCAAGGACAAGCCCGACGAGTTCATGGCGGTGTATTACATCGGCCTGGCCTATCGCTACAAGAAGGACTGGGTCAACGCGGAACAATGGTTCCGCAAGGCGCTCGATGTCGGCAAGGGCCGGAACGGGAAGACGATCCGCCGCTTTCTGCGCGAGATCTACCTCAAGCAGGCCAACGACGCGAAGAAGCAGAAGAACCGGGCAAAGCAAATCGAAAGCCTCTGGAAGGCGGCGAAGCTCGAGCGTAAGATTCGCGATATGGCGAGCGCCTCGATCGAAGCCAACGCCACGCTGTACAAGCTGCTGAGCGAGGACGTCGACCGCGCGGTGCGTGAAAAGCGCTACCAAGATGCGATCAAGCTCGCCAAAGAGATTCGTACGCTCTGGTACGACGCCTCGAAGCTGAGCGAGTACCGCAAGCGGATTCGCGAGTTCGCCCGCGCCGATTTCCGGATGAAGTTCTACGCGGCGTTCGACAAAGACGTCAAAGACAAGCTGATCCAAGAGAAGGCCTATCTGCCCGAGAACAAGCTGATCTCAGTCGTGGTCGAGGTGGCGGTGCCGTCCAAAGACACCGACGCGCGCTTCGATCCAGAAGGCGAGAAGTTCCTCTTCAACGTCGAAGCGTTGACGCGACTCGACGCACAGAAGAAGCTGATCGGTCTCGTCGCGCGCTCCGCCGGCAAGAAGGTCGAGTCGCTGAGCCGCGATGACCTCTACGTCCTCGACGTGCTCGCGAAGGACAAGCTCAAGGAGGTCGAGAAAAAGTGGGTCACCGAGAAAGAGAAGTACACGATGACCCTGACGCTTCCGCTCGCCGTCGTCGAGGACTGGAGCTATCGCCTGATGCGTCGCGCCGAGCGCCGCAAGCGCAAGGGCCTCAAAGCGCCCAAGGGCGCGCCGAAGAAGGCCCCCGAGAAGAAGGGCGACGAGAAGAAGGGCGACGAGAAGAAAGCCCCCGAGAAGAAGGCCCCCGAGAAGAAGGGCGACGAGAAGAAAGCCCCCGAGAAGAAGGGCGACGAGAAGAAAGCCCCCGAGAAGAAGGGCGACGAGAAGAAAGCCCCCGAGAAGAA
>JAGQJP010000492.1 GCA_020430585.1 Myxococcales bacterium
AAGATCGAGAAGCCCGCGGTGACCGATCCTCCCGGCGAATTGAGATAGAAGGTGATCGGTTCACCCGGCGCCTCGGCGTCGAGGGTGAGAAACGACGAGACCAATCGGTAGGACACCCGATCGTCGACCCCTCCGGTCAGGTAGAGCGTGCGGGTCTTGAGCAATCGCTCGGCGAGGTGGTCGACGAAGCCGCTCACCAGAGTCGAGTCCGAGGCGAGTGTTGGGTCTAGGTTGCGATCCGACATGTAGATCTCCTTGTGCGGAAAGACGCGTTGCAGGCAACTATAATCATCCTGGCGAAGAGCGCAATAGGCGCCAAAAAATCCTTTGACAAAGCCTGGCAAACTGTTTATGTTGCGTGTCTCGAATTTCGGGGCCTTACCCAGCAAACGAAATGCAATACGGGCGATACGGAGATTAACTTTGATGCACAACGTGGAAACCGACAACAAACAACCCCAGGTTCTCCTGGACGACGACTTTGAGAAGCTCTTCGAAGAATACACCCGAGGCGACACCGTCAAAGAAGGCGAGGTGGTCAAAGGCACGGTCATTCACGTGGGTAAGGAGTTCGTGACCGTCGACATCGGGTTCAAGTCCGAGGGGCAAATCCCCGTCGGCGAATTCACCCATCACACGGGCGACGTGCTGGTCAAGCAGGGTGACAAGATCGACGTCTACGTCGAGAGCACCGAGAACGAGACCGGTCTCGTCGAGCTCTCCAAAGAGAAGGCGGACAAGCTCAAAGTTTGGGATCAGATCTCGGATGTGGTCGAGCAGGACGGGATCGTCGAAGGGACGATCACCTCGCGTGTCAAAGGCGGTTTGACCGTCGACATCGGCGTCAAGGCCTTCTTGCCGGGCTCGCAGGTCGACCTGCGGCCGATCCGCAACCTCGAGAAATTCATCGGCCAGACCCACAAATTCAAGATCATCAAGTTCAACAAGAAGCGCGGCAACATCGTGCTCAGCCGCCGCGCCCTGCTCGAGAAGCAACGCGAGCTGTTGAAGAGCCAGACCCTCGAGAACCTGCGCGAAGGCGCGGTGATCAGCGGGATCATCAAGAACATCACCGAGTACGGCTGTTTCGTCGACCTCGGCGGGATCGACGGCTTGCTGCACATCACCGACATGAGCTGGGGTCGGATCAACCACCCGAGCGAGATGTTCGAGATCGGTGACGAGGTCAAGGTCAAGATTCTCAAATACGACCAAGACAACGAGCGCGTCAGCCTCGGTCTGAAGCAGATCTCGCAAGATCCTTGGGAGAACGTCGCCGAGCGCTACGCGATCAACCAGCGGGTGAACGGCAAGGTCGTCAGCCTCACCGATTACGGCGCGTTCGTCGAGCTCGAGCAAGGTGTCGAAGGGCTGATCCACATCAGCGAGATGAGCTGGACCCGTCGGGTCAAGCACCCCTCGAAGGTCGTCGCCCTCGGCGACATCGTCGACGCGGTGATCCTCGACATCGAGCCCGAGAACAAGCGCATCTCGCTCGGCATGAAGCAGATCGAAGCCAACCCCTGGGAGCTCTTGGTGCAGAAGTACCCGGTGGGCTCGATCGTCCGCGGCAAGATTCGCAACATCACGAACTTCGGGATCTTCGTCGGCATCGAAGAGGGTATCGACGGCCTGATCCACGTCTCCGACATCTCCTGGTCGAACAAGGTCAAGCACCCGGGCGACCTCTACAAGAAGGGTGACGAAGTCGAGGCGCAGGTGTTGCACATCGACATCGACAAAGAGCGCTTCTCCCTCGGGATCAAGCAGCTCCAAGAAGACCCCTGGGAGAAATTCGTGATGCGCAACCCGATCGGCTCGGTCGTCGCCGGCCGCGTCACGAAGGTGATGGACTTCGGCGCGATCGTCGAGATCGCCGAAGACGTCGAGGGTCTGGTCCACATCTCCGAGCTCTCCGACCAGAAGATCGACAACATCAGCGAGTTCGTGCGCGAAGGTGACACCCTCAAGGCGAAGGTGATCAACCTCGACCCGGAGGAGCGGAAGATCGGCCTCAGCGTGCGCCAGCTCTCCGACGAGACCGAAGCGTATCAAGAGTTCCTCAAGTCGCAGGGCTCCTCGAGCACCCAGCTCGGCGACCTGCTCCGCGACCGGCTCGGCGATCTCGAGCTCTCCGACAAGAAATAGGACCGCCCGCGCTGGCGGCGACCGAATCGACACGACGAGCCCGGCAGATAGCTGCCGGGCTTTTTTTTTGTCAGCTTGCGCCCTACTCGCCTCTTTGCAAGGCAGCGAGCGTGGTTGCGCGTCCTATTCGCCGCCGCCCTTCTCGCCGGCAACGGCATCCGGTACGGCCGACTCCTTCTCGGGGATGAGCAGCGAAAGCAGAACGGCGACGAGCAGGACGAGACCGACGGCGGCGAGGGAGTGGCTCGTCTCGATCTTCACGTGCCAGAACTCGAGCAGCATCTTGATTCCAATGAAGCCGAGCACGATCGCCAACCCCTTGTCGAGAAAGCGAAACTTCTTCATGAACTCGGCGAGTACGAAGAACAGCGCGCGCAACCCGAGGATCGCGAAGACATTCGACGTGTAGACGAGAAATGGATCGCGGGTGATCCCGAAGATCGCCGGGATCGAGTCCAACGCGAACATCACGTCCGACGTCTCGACCGCGACGAGCACCAACAACAATGGCGTGGCAAAGCGCTTGCCGTCGACCGTCTTCCAGAAGCCCTGGTCCTCGATCGTCTCGGTCATCGGAAACAGCTTGCGCGTCCACTTGACCGCCCGGTTTTCGGATGGATCGAGGTCGTCGCCGTCGAGGAACATCAACTTGAACCCGGTGTAGACCAAGAACGCTCCGAAGACGTAGATCAGCCAGTGAAATTGATCGAGCAGCGCCGCTCCGACGAAGATCATCAGGGCACGCAGGACGAGGGCGCCCATGATCCCCCAATAGAGGACGCGGTGCTGGTACTTGACCTCGACACCGAAGTAACTAAAAATAATGAGAAAAACAAATAGATTGTCCACCGAGAGCGACTTCTCGATCACATAGCCCGTCAAGTATTCGATCGCCGCCTGCTTGCCGAGCAGGAAATAGATCCCGCCCGAAAACGCGAGACCGAGCGAGATCCAGACGCAGCTCCAGAGCGCCGCCTCGCGCATCGAGACGCGGTGCGCCTTCTTGTTGAACAGGCCGAGATCGAGGGCCAACAAACCCATCACGATCACGGTAAAGCCAATCCACAGCTCGATTTTTGCGGCCACGCGCGTCTCGCTTCTTGCCGGATGATCTTTTCGATTGAAACGAATGCTGATGATAGGTCACAGTGAGGTCGAGTTCAACCCCAAGCACGGGAGCCGCCATGGAGACTCTCTGGGCGCCTTGGCGCACACCGTACATCCTCGGTGATGATGCCCGCGAAAGTGGATGCCTATTCTGCAATCGCTTTGTCGCCACGCCGAACGTCGAGAACCTCGTCCTCGGCCGCGACGAAGCGGTGATGGTGATGTTGAATCGCTACCCCTACAACAACGGACACGTGATGATCGTCCCGCGGGAGCACGTCGGCCAGCCGACAGCGCTCGCGCCCGCGAGATGGGGCGCGCTGCAGGGCATCACGCGCGACGTCTGTGGCGTGTTGACCGAGGTGATGAGACCTCAAGGTCTGAACCTCGGACTCAACATCGGCGCCGCAGCGGGTGCGGGGATCGCGGATCATCTCCACGTGCACATCGTGCCGCGCTGGGTGGGAGACACCAACTTCATGCCGGCCATCGGCGCGACCAACGTGATCAGCCAGAGCCTCGCCGCGTGCTACGACGCGCTGCAACCTGAGATCGCGAAGCTCTTCGCCTAGACGACTCTCGAGCGACTGGGATACGGGCGAACGGGCGACTGACGTGCACGACGAGGCGCTGGTGGGCTCAGGTGATGAACGAGAGGATCAAGAGCAGCAGCCCCGCACCGAGCCCGCCATAGCCGCCGTACTTGAGGAGGTTCATCGACTCTTCGTTCGAGCGGATCAACTCCTCTTCGCTCTTCAAGCTGATGATGAAGCGCTTCTCCGAGCTCGTCGGTCGACGAATCGCCAGCATCCCGTCGTCGTCACGGGCCTCTCCGAGCACGTAGACCCGGCGGCCGAGTGGGAGAATGCGCTCGCGATAGCGGTAGCCCAAGGTGTGTCGATTGCTGCCCACGGGGCCGACGCTCAAGCTGAAATCGCCGAAGCGGATCATCGCGCTGCTGCCGCGATGTGCGTCGCCGGGCTGGAACTGATCGAGGATCTGGACGCTGTCGATCTCGGCGCCGTCGGGCCGAATCACGATCTCGCCGCTGCCGTCGTCCACGGTGAACTCGACGCTCTGGCTGTTGCTCGAGAGCGTCTCGCTCCGACGAACGGTCTCCATCACGTGGCGTCCCGTCTGTTGGTCGACGCGCTCGACGCGCTCCTCGTACTCGCGGACGACCTCCATCTCGTAGTGTACGCAGGGCTCGCCCTTGAGTGCCGATTTGAGGGGCTCGGCGCACTTGAGGACGCCCTTCACCTCGAGCACCTCGTTGAAGCTACCCGCCCCGATCTCGCCGGCGACCTCGGATGAGATCGCGCGGATCTCCGAGACCTTGCGCGTTTCGGCGAGCTTCATCTGAAATACTTTGTCCCGTCGATTGCCGAAGGCCCAAAGGCAGCCGCCACCGACGAGCAACGCCACGATTCCGATGAGTAAAAGTCCGATATTCATGGGGCAAATATCGTACAACCCGCCGCCGGAATCAAGCGGAATGTCGAGGCTATTGTGATTCTCGGGCGTTTGTACTACGATGTAATCTCTCGAAACGCAACAACGGATCCCGATCCGACTCGACGACGGGAGAATCTGAAGGTCCGGGCGGTGGTCGGGTAAACCCCGAGAGTCCGACGTTGAATCATGGCGCTTCTTCTCATCACCGCCGGTCGAGGCAGCGGCGTCCCCTTCGAATTGCCGATGGTAACACGAATCGGACGGGCTCCCGACAACACCCTCGTGCTACAAGACACGGTTTCGTCGCGATACCACGCGCGAATCGTCAAGCGCGGTGCGGAGTATCATATCGAAGATCTCGGTAGCCTCAACGGAACGCTGGTCAATTCACGCCCCGTACACCACTCCAAGTTGGAAGACGGAGACGTGATCGTGATCGGCGGAACGGAGCTCACGTTCAACTCCTCCGACGACGCGGACGAGAACGTGACCTTTTTCGAGCGCCACCCCTCCCAAGAGTTGATCGTTCCGCACATCATCAAGGTGCTCGAGCAGCGCACGGTGTTCGCCACCGGCGCGACGATCCGCGAGAGCGAGGACCGCGAGATCGAGCCACGATGGCTCACGCGCGATTCCTCCGCGAGCCGCCGTCTGCTCGACGGGCTGCTCGAGATGATCCGTCTTCTCCAGGCCAACGCCGTGGTCTCCGAGAGCATCGAACGAATGCTCTCGCGTTGCATCGGACTCTTCGACGCATTTCGTGCCGCGATCTTGACCCCGGAGACGTCGGGTCGGTACGAGCCACTGCTCGTGATTCCGGCGGAGCTCCATGCCGTCGAGACGAGCCAACCCGAGATCGATTGGGTCGTGCAGACACAATCGTCGATCGTCAGCTGCCGCCCCGCATCCGAAGACGGTGACCCAGAGCGCGACGATCTGGCGAAGAAGCCCGAGACGATCCTCGCGGCGCCCGTGATCGCCAACTCCGCAGTCGTCGGCGTGCTCTACCTCGAGAGCCACGTCGAGGCGAGCACCTTCGACGAGTCCCATCTCGAGCTGTTGGGCGCGATCGCCACGCTGCTTTCGGTGACGATCGACCGGCTGTCGACGATACGAGCGAGCACGCCGACCTCGGTGCCCGACGAGCTGGACGAGACGCTGCCGATCTCGACTCGACAGCCAGCGCGATCGCAGTTCGTCCCTTGGGACATCGCCAGCCGCGTCCACGCCGAGCTCGACGTCGGTCCGATCGATCGCTTTCGTGCCGCCGCCAACGTAGAGGAGCCCGTCGACTCGGTGGTGCTGGTGCGCGACCTGCAGCGGCTGGGGCTCGAAATCGACCACTACCTCGGGATCGAGCGCATCGCAGAGCCAACCCAGCGACTCGAGCTCGGCCCGCTGCTCGCGGACTTGGCGACGGAATGGGCGCGCGATCCGCGCCTGCGTGCGACGCCATTGGAGGTGCACGTCGACGAGAACCTCTCTACCAACGGCGATCGTGCGCGAGTCGAATTCGTCATGCGCCGTATCGCCCAGGCGATCGGTCGCGCGGCGAACGGCTCGACGCGCGTGGAATTGACGTCGACGGCGATTCAGGGTTTGATTCAGATCGAGTTCGAGATCTCACCGCCAGAGATCGGTGACGCCCTGCGCGCCGAGCTCAACCGTGGCCTCGGTCGCTTGCTCGGCGACGAAATCGTGCGGGCCCACGGCGGACGCCTGTCGATCTCGGCATCCAATGACTCGTCGCTCTGCGTACGCGTTACGCTGCGAAGCGACGACAAGGAGGCCGAGCGATGACGCCGTCACGGAGGTCGACGTGAAAACCGGGGATCGCGCCCCACAACACACGCTGCGGGTGACGCGCACGGAAGTGCGTAATCGGCTTCGCGAGCGCAACACCGCGGCTCCATTCTTCCTCAATGGATGCGAAGATTTCGAGATCGGCGACCGGATCCGCCTGACCCTCGAGATCGTCGAGACGGCGCAGTCGATCATCCTCCCTGGCGAAGTGATCTGGCGACGGCGCGGTAGCCGCAAGCTCTCGGGCGGAGTCGGTGTGGTCGTCCCGGTCGAGGCCGTGGAACAGCTGGAGAGCTGGATGCGCGAGGTTCTCGGCGACGCACCCGCGCAAGAGACACGAGGAAACACGCTCTCGATCGGACGCGTCAAGAAGCCGACGACCGAGGAACGGATCCACGAGCCGCCGACCCGCGAGAGCCTTCCGTACGTGCGAGCTGGTGGGCAGACCGCGCTCCCTCCGTCCATCGAAAGTGCCGGGCCGCCGGGCCTCGCGACCGAGGATTTTTCGGTCGAGGGGCAGATCGCGCGCAATCCACAACCAGGCGAATACGTCGCCGCGCGCTTCGAATGCATCGAGGAGATCGGCCGCGGAGGGGTCGGCGTGATCTATCGCTGCCGTCACTCGATCCTCAACAAGCGTGTGGCGCTGAAGATGTTGCAGGAGAATCTGCCCGAGAAGGAGTCGATCGGGCAACTGTTCCTCAATGAAGCGCGGATCCTCAGCTCGCTGGAGACGCAGCACATCCCCGCGGTCTTCGATTTCGGCGTCGATCCTCACTTCGGCCCCTATTTCGTGATGGAGCACCTCGTCGGCGAAACCCTCGCGGTGCACATCGAGACGCTCGATGCCGAGCTCGACGAGGCGACCTTTCTGCCGATCGCTTTGAATCTGGTGATCGCCCTCGACGCCGTCCACAAAGAGGGGGTCATCCACTGCGATCTGAAGCCGGAGAACATCTGGATGGCGCGAGAGTCGAACCTGATCGGCGAACGCCACTACATGAAGATCTTCGACTTCGGGATTTCGCGAACGATGGACAAGCCGGGCGACAAAGAGACCAAGACGATGGTCGCCGGTACCCCGGACTTCATGGCGCCCGAGCAGATCATGGGGGAGAAGCTCGATCGGCGAACCGACCTCTACGCCCTCGGTGTGATCTTCTACCAGCTCTTGACCGGCGACGTGCCCTTTGCCTCCGACGATCCGTACCAGATTCTGCGCAGCCACATCGAAGTGCAGCCCCGGGCGATCCGCGACCATCGACGGAAGGCGATCGATCGACGCATCGACGCGCTGGTGATGCGGCTTCTCGCGAAGGATGCCGCAGACCGCTACCCCTCGGCAGAGGTGGTCTATCACTCGCTGCGCTTCATCCTCGGCGCCTCCTGACGAGCGCTACGCGCCGCACCCACGCGTCACGACAGCGCCGCTCGCGCGTTACAACAGGGCACGACTGAGACCGCCATCGACAGCCAGCGCTACGCCATTGATGTACGAGGCGGCCTCTGAGACGAGAAAGACCGCGACCCGGGCGAGCTCGTCCGGTCGCGCGATGCGCCTCAGTGGGATTTCCGCCTCCCATCGCTCGAAGACCTCGCCCGGCGTGCCACCCTGCCGTGCCGCGAGCGCTGCCGCCAGCTCGTCCAGGCGCTCGGTGCGGGTGTACCCCGGGAGGATGCAGTTGATCGTCACCGCGGGATGCCGCGACTCGAGCGAGAGCGTCTTCGCCAGGCCGGCGACGCCCGCTCGAATGCCGTTCGAGATCCCCAGGTTTGGCAACGGCTGCTTGACGGCGACCGAGGTCAAAAAGAGCAGTCGACCGAATCCCTGCTCGTCGAAGTGAGGAAGCAGATTGCGAGCGAAGCGTAGGGCCCCGATCAGGTGGAGGTCGAACGCCCTCTGCCAATCCCCCTCGCTACTGGCGATCGCAGGGCCAGCGGGCGGACCGCCCGCGTTGGCGATGCCGAACTGCAACGAGCCGAAATGATCGCGCGCACGAGCGAGCGCGTTGTCGATTGCCGTCGGCTCAGCGAGGTCGGCCGCCACGGGCAGCACCCTCTCGGCCCCAAACTCCTGGGCGAGAGCCGCTGCCACGCCCTCCAGGCGCGCCGCGTCCCGCCCCGAAATGGCCACGGAGGCTCCTTCGCTCAGCAACTCCCGAGCGATCGCCAAGCCGAGCCCCCGCGACGACCCGCCGACAAAGCCAGACTTTCCCTTCAACCCGAGCTCCATCGCGTCCCCCAGTCCGATGTAATGGCTATCCAATGGTCTCAAAAATCGCCCCGCTGTGCCATGACAAAAGCCGGCAATTCGCCCTTGATCCGAGGAGGGAGAATGGTATAGTCGGGTCGCATTTTCGAACCGGCAGGAGTTGTGGCATGAAATCTGAAATTCTCTACAAGCCCTCCTATGCGATGATCAAGATCGACATGGCCGCCGGCGACAACGTCGACGTCGAAGCCGGGTCGATGGTGGCGATGAGCACGGGCCTGAAGATGAAGACGTCGATCGGTGGCAATCGATCGGGGTTCTTCGGAAAGCTGTGGGCCTTCTTCTCTGCGCTCTTTCGCAAGATCTTCGGTGGGGAGACGATGTTCATCAACCGCTACTCACCGCCCGACGGGCAAGACGGCACGCTCTACGTCGCGCCGTCGCTCAACGGGGACATCATCGAGTATACGCTCGATGGTTCGCGCTCGCTGCTCGTCCAGAGCTCGTCCTACCTCGCGTCATCGGGTGACGTCACGGTGAAGACCAAGTGGGGCGGCATCAAGAGCCTGTTCAGCGGTGAAGGAGCGTTCTGGCTGTTGATCAGCGGGACCGGCACGCTCTGGGTGAACTCCTACGGGGCGATCCAAGAGATCGACGTCAGCGGTGAGTACGTCGTCGACACGGGTCACGTCGTCGCC
>JAGQJP010000493.1 GCA_020430585.1 Myxococcales bacterium
CCAACCCGAGCCGTCGTCGACGCCCTTCTTCTGCGCCAGCTCGTAGGTCGCGTCGTTCGGGCCCAACACGACAGAGCCCCCATCGTGGCTCGTCAATTGACCGACGACTTGGGTGGCGACGAAATCGAGGGGAAAGACCCAGGACGCGCGCTCGATCGTCACGCCCTGGTCGGTGAAGGTGGCGAGCCCCGAGCCACACTCGTTGCGAACGTTGAACTGTGCATCGACGGTCGAGTGGCCGCGGCGGAAGGTCAACACCGCCGTGAATCCGAAGCGATCGATCGGATCGTCGATCCCGTTGTCGCTGCAGTCGATCTTCGTCGCCGGATCGACGAAGTGTCCACGCACTTTGACGACGGCCCGCAGCGGACCGGATTCGACGATCTCGAAGTCGGGAGCCGAGAGGTCGCTGGGCGAGGGGTCGACGAAGACGCCGCTCGTCCCGCTCGTCGTTTCGTCGTAGGCCGCGAGGGTCTCGATCAGGTGGCCGTCGACGCGCAGTCGCGGCCCCGCCCCGGGTTTGTGGCGGTACAGTACGAGCTCTTCCGGCGTCGGGTAGCGGCGTATCGTGATCTCGTCCAGGAGAGCGGGATTCCAGGGGTTGAGAACGAAGCGGGCGACTCCCGTATCGACGACCGTCAGCGCTCCGAGCGTCGTCAGCGTGACGTCGTAGAAGTCCGCCGGCGGGACCACGGGCTGATCGTAGTAGCGCAGCTCGACCTCAAAGAGGTCGCCGGGCGACTGGAGGCCCGCTTCCAGGGTGACCTGCAGCCAGCGGATCGGGCGTTCGCTCTCGGGTGTCTGATCGTCGGTTCGCCAGCGCGAGAGGACCCGCAATTGGGAGCGCAGCCAGACGTGGCCCGTCGGATTGACCACGACCAACCGCCGGATATCCGTGACGTTCTCCCCTCGCGCGAGGGGAATTCCGCCCCAGGCCTGCTCGGCCCGCATTTGCCCGACAGCGCTCGAGACGCGGACGAGTCCCAACGACACGAAGGTGCCCGTCGGGGGCGGTCCCAGGCTGGAGCCGAAGAACAAGAACGGCAACGCGTCGACGGGCGTCGAGTCGTCACTGTCGCCAACGTCGTCCTGCGCGCCATCGTCCAAGGCATCGACGGCGTCGCCCGCTTGTACGTCCTGGTCGATCTCGGCGTCCGCGTTACTCGTGTCACCGGGCTCGCCGTCGAAAATCGCGTCACCCTCGATGCCCGACGCGTCGGCGCCGTCAGCAAAGCCGTCCGGTCTGAAGCGCTCGCGGAAACAGCCCGGGGCGAAAAGGGCGCCGAAGAGGAGCGCGGCGGCGAGCGGCAACCAGACGCGGCGCTCGAACAGGCGTTCAACGGAGTAGCGCGCCATCAGAAGACCATCCGGCCGTAAAGAGAGAGGCGATTGCCCGAGACCTCGGGCGAGAGTCGAAAGTGGCCGAGGCGCTCGCGAGCGGAGCCTCGCTGGGATTCGACGATGAACAGGACCACCGAGGTGAGCACGAGCGCGGCCCCCGCCGAATAGAACCCGACCGCCATTCGCAAGCGATCGTGGCTCTTGTCGAATCGGGCGCTGTACTCACGATACCGTTGCTCGGTCAGCTGCTGGCTACCGTTCAGCGCTCGCACCCAATTGTCGGCGTTCTTGTTGATGCGCCAGCCATCGAGGTGTAGCCCGAGCCCCGTCGCGAGAAGCGCACCGCCGAGCCCGAGGCTGATCCAGGCGGCGAGACGCATCGGCGTCATCCGACGCTGGCGCGGTCGAACGGTCGGGGCCGCGAGCGTGACGACGGTCGTCTTTCCCGGGAGGATCTCGACCCATTGGACCTGCGCTGGCCCCTTCGGTGGCCGCAGCTCGAGGCGATAGCGTCGCGGAGCGAGCGAAACCGGCGGCAGCGGTGTGATGCCGATCGACCGGCCGTCGATGAGCACGCGCGACCCGATCGAGTGGGACGTCACCCGCAGCATACCGCGGAGCTCGTGCCGTTTCTCGAGTGTCAGGGCGAGTGTCAGCGGCGGGCCCGAGACGACCGTCAGCGACCGCCGATCGGGCCGATAGCCTGGTAGACGCGCCTCGACGATGTGTTGGCCGAGTCGCACCCAGAGGGTGTGCGGTGTCGTCGCGCCGCTGAGGCGCCGGCCGTCGAGCCAGAGCGCCGCACCCGTCGGCGTGCTCTCGATCGTCAGTCGGCGCATCGTCTTGGCCAGGCGCTCCCGAATCGCGGCGACCCGTGCCCGGACCACGGCGAGCCTGGAGCCCTCTTTCTCGAGACGCAGATAGCGCTCGTAGTAGGCCAGGGCTTGGATATCGCGCCGCATCAGATCGTAGCAGCGGCCGATGTTGGCCAACAGGCGAGGGTCGGCGGTTCTGCGAAAGAGCTTCGAGGCGATGGCGATCACCTCGGCATAGCGCTTTTTCTGCCAGTGCTCGCCCATCTTGCGGTCCAGCGCGTCGACCGATTCGGCGGTCTCGGCGCGTAGCGGAGCCTCGAAGGCGAGCCAGAGCGCGACCAACGACAGCGCGACCAGCCACGCGGCGAGCACTCGAACGCGAACCTCGGTAGGACCCATACGCTGCATCAACGCTTCTTGAGGAGCTGGAAGATCGGATCGTCTCGGCGCATCGGCTCGGTTTGCTTCGACAGCACGAATTTGAAGACCCGACTCTCGTGGAGAACGATCCGCACCTTGATCTCTTTATAGCCCCCTTTGCGCAGCGTGACAACCGTTCGGCGAGCGGAGGGTGGGGCCTTCCAGGAGAGCGGCGAGCGGCCGATGGTGCGATGTCCGACGACGACCGTCGCGCCGCTGGGCTGCGTGACGAAGCGCAACACGATCGGCTTGCTATGGTGCAGCGGAGCAGGGGCGGGCGTCGGCTGCGTACCGTCGCGCCGCGGCATCGGCTGCGTATCGTCGCGCGGTGGCATCGGCTGCGTATCGTCGCGTCGAGCCAGCACGGGTTCGCGGATCGGCGTCGGCGCTGTCAACGGGTGTCGAGCGGCGAGCGACGGACGACGGCTTTCGGCGGTCGGTCCCCTACGCGCCAGTATGAGTGCGGCTTTCGGCGGCCGGTGGCTCTCGGCGGTTCGTCCCCTGCGAATCGGCACGATCGCGGAGCCGCGAGCGGGCGGTCTCCGCGGAGCCTGCGGGCTCGTCGACGGGCCGGGGCCCGAAGCGGGCGTGTCCGACGTCGTTCGGAAGAGCCAGACGATCGCGACGAGAACGGCGGCGACGATGAGGGCGACCGCCACGAACGACGCTCGGCGGTGGCGTGTGGCGCTCGGCGTGCTGTCCGGCGTGCCCTTCGCCTTCGGGGTCTCTGGCATCGTCAACTGCGAGCGCGTGCCGTCGCTCGTCCCAACGCTCGACCGCGGCGAGCGCTCGGGATCCGGGTGGCCGACGCCCGGCTCGTCGCCGAGGGTCGGCAGGATCCCATCTTCGATCGTCGTCGAGATCACCGTCGTCTCGCCGCGAGCCGCGGCGATCTGCACCAGAACGTCACGCAACGCCGCGCGCAGCACTGTCGCCGACTCCGGTCGGTCGTCGCGACGCTTGGCGAGGCAGGACATCGTCAGCCGCTCGAGCGCCAGGGGAATATCCGACGCTGTACCTGGCTGCACCAATGGGGGCGGCTCCTTCTGCACGTGGGCGATCGCCAGGGACGCCGCCGTTTCGCCGAGGAAAGGCGGGCGCCCGGAGAGCATCTCATAGAGCAATACGCCTGCCGCGTAGATATCGGTGCGCTTGTCGACCTTCTTGCCGAGCAGCTGCTCGGGGCTCATGTACCGCGGTGTGCCGGCGATGATGCCCGATCGCGTGACGAGCGGGTTCTCGTCGACGGTCAGCTTGGCCAGGCCGAAGTCCAAGACCTTGAGCGTCACCTTACCATCGGCTTGGCGGGCGAGCATGATGTTCGACGGCTTCAGGTCGCGATGCACAATCCCCAGGTGGTGGGCGGCGGCGAGGGCATCGCAGAGCTGAATCATGATCCGGCAGCAGGTCTCGACGGGCAGCGTCCCGGACCGTTCCAGCGTGCTGTTCAGCGTGGCGCCCCTGACATACTCCATCACGAGGTAGAGCAGACCCCCCGGGGCCTGGCCAAAATCATGAAACGTGACCGCGTTCGGGTGCGTGAGTTGGCTGAGCGCTTTGGCCTCTTTGAGAAAGCGTTTGACGGCGTGGCGGTCGTGGGACATCTCCTGTTGGAGAAACTTGATCGCTACGTCGCGTCCGACCGAGATCTGCTGCGCCAAATAGACGTGCCCCATACCCCCGGTACCGATCACGCGCAGCACCTCGAAGCGCCCGTCGATCGTCTGACCGATGAACGGATCGTCCCGCGGCTGGACGTCGATCAGCGGGGCGCCGTCCGCTGGACAGAGCCCGAGCGCCGGATCGTCGTATTCGCGGTGACAATCTCGGCAGATCTTTCGGCTCGTGGTGGACTCGATGTGCATGGAAACACTCCCGCTCGAGTGTAGCGCAAACGGCGTCGAGATTCCAGCCGGCTCGCGGGCCGAATGTCGGCGGAGAGTCGATGGGGCGGCGGGCTCGGCCGTCGTGGCCACCGTTTGAAATCGGCGCCCGCAGAGGGGAGTGCGACGTTTCGGTCTGTTCGTCCTCGTCAGTATTGGCTCATCACGGCCTTGTCGTAGACCCGGTCCCCGAGCCACTTGCGCACGGCGATCAACGGCTTGGCGAACTTGCCGGCGACGTAGCGTGTCCGCGGGCGCCGGCTCGCGATGGCCTTGACGATCAGCTTCGCGATCAGCGCAGGGGGAGAGCCACCGCCGGCTTCGTAGGAGGCGCGCGTCGCGTCGGCCACCTTGCGCGCCAGATCGCCGTACGCCGTATGACCCGAGCGCTTCAGCATCGGCTCGACCAGGTGGTCGCCGAACTCGGTCAGGATCACGCCGGGCTCGACGATGATCACGTCGATCCCGAAGGGGGCGAGCTCGAGGCGCAGGCAGTCGGACCAGCCCTCGAGGGCGTGTTTGGTGGCGTGGTACCAACAACCGAGGGGCGTGTAGATCTTGCCGCCCATCGACGAGACGTTGACGATCGTTCCCGCGCGTTTCTCGCGCATTCGCGGCAGCACGAGCTGGGTCAGCCGCGCCAGACCGAAGAGGTTGACCTCGAACTGACGTCGGGCGTCGTCG
>JAGQJP010000050.1 GCA_020430585.1 Myxococcales bacterium
CGCGGAGGGCGACGATGGGCATCACCCCGATTCTCTCGACACTCGAACAGGAGCGGCGTTTCCTGCGCAACATCACGGCGGCGAAACACTTTCCGGGTCAAGCCCCGCAGTTCCGCGACTTTCCCGAGTTGCTGCATCCAAATCTCCGCCGCGCCCTCGACCGACGCGGGATTTCTCAGCTCTACTGCCACCAACGCGAGAGCTGGGATCGGCTTCGCGCGGGTGAGAATCTGGTGATCACGACGCCGACGGCGAGCGGCAAGAGCCTCTGCTACCTGCTGCCCGTCCTCGACGCGATCTGCAAGGACCCGAGCCAGCGCGCGCTCTTGCTCTTTCCGACCAAAGCGTTGGCGCAAGATCAGTACGCCGAGCTGCACCAGCTGATCGCCGAGATCGGCGTCGAGATCAAGACCCACCCCTACGACGGCGACACCCCCGCCGACGCACGGCGAATGATCCGCGAGCGCGGTCAGATCGTGATCTCCAACCCCGACATGTTGCACCAGGCGATCCTACCGCACCACACCAAATGGTCGCGGATGTTCGCCAATCTGCGCTACGTCGTCCTCGACGAGCTGCACGTCTACCGCGGTGTCTTCGGCAGCCACCTGGCGAACGTGCTCCGCCGTTTGCGCCGGATCTGCGCCTTCTACGGGACCGAGCCACAGTTCATCTGCTCCTCGGCGACGATCGCCAATCCCGACGACTTCGCCGCGCGGATGCTCGAGCAGCCTGTCTCCCTCGTCTCCAAGAGCGGCGCCCCGACGGGCGATCGGCGGATCTACTTCTACAATCCCCCCGTGGTGAACAAAGAGCTCGGCATTCGGGCGAACTATCTGAAGACCTCGGTGCGCCTGGCGACCCGCTTCCTGCTGGAGAAGGTCCCCGTGATCATCTTCGCCAAGAGCCGCCTGAACGTCGAGATCATGGTCAAGTACCTGAAGGACACGTTTCGCAAGAACCACCTCGACCCTGGGGCGATCGAGGGCTACCGCGGTGGCTACCTCCCCGATCATCGGCGACGCATCGAGCGCGGGCTGCGCGAGGGCACGGTCCTCGGCGTCGTCGCGACCAACGCTCTCGAGCTCGGGATCGACATCGGCAGCCTGACGGTCTGTATCATCGCGGGCTATCCTGGCAGCGTCGCCAGCCTCTGGCAGCAATCGGGGCGTGCCGGGCGGCGCAACGAGGCATCCGCGACCTTTTTCGTCTCGCGCTCGACGCCCCTCGATCAGTTCATCGTGCAGAATCCGGACTATTTCTTCGGCCAGTCGCCCGAGCACGCGCGAATCAACCCGGACAACCTGCTGATCGTCGCCGACCACCTGAAGTGCGGCGCCTTCGAGCTGCCCTTCGGCGAGACCGACGCCTTCGGCGAGATTCCGCCAGCGGACACGACGACGATCCTCGAGCATCTGACCCGTCACCGCGTGCTGCACCGCTCGGGTTCGCAGTTCCATTGGATGAACGAGAGCTATCCGGCGAACGAGGTCAGCCTGCGAAATATCCCGGGGGAGAACTTCGTGGTGATCGACCAGGACACGCGCACGATCATCGCTGAGGTCGATTACGATTCGACGCCGACGACGCTCTACCCCCACGCGATCTACCAGCTCTCGGGCACCCAATACCAGGTCGTACGTCTCGACTGGGAGAATCACAAAGCCTACGTACAGCGCGTTGTTCCGCACTACTTCACCGATGCGATGACGTACACCCGCGTGGCGATCCTCGATGTCGAGGAGTCGATCCCCACGGGCAGCGTCGACGCCGAATGGGGCGAGGTGACGGTCACCGAGAAGGTCGTCGGCTTCAAGAAGATCCGCTTCTACACCTCGGAGAACGTGGGATTCGGCGACGTCAACCTGCCCGAGCAACAGATGCATACGACGGCATACTGGTTCACCCTCTCGCGGGCGCTCCTGGCCCAGCTCGGCGTCGCCTGGAGCGACGCGATCGATGGGCTGATGGGAGTCGCCCACGCGATGCACTACGTCGCCGCGATGACGCTGATGTGCGAGGTCGGCGACCTCGGCCGCACCGTCGGCGACCGCGAAGGCCGCTGGTCGCGCCCGATTCGCGAGCTGACCCGCGGTACGCTCCCCGCCGACGCCGAAGGCGAGAGCTTCGATCCGACGCTCTTCATCTTCGAGCGGTATCCCGGCGGCGTCGGCTTCTCGGCGGAGCTTCAGACGCTTCACCGCGAGCTGCTGCGCTCGACGGACAAGCTGATCCGCTCCTGTAGCTGCGACGACGGATGCCCGTCCTGCGTCGGAGCGAGCGCCGTCGAGAGCGAGATCTCGACCAAGGCCGTGGCGCTGCGAATCCTCGAGCTCGTCGGCGCGACGCCGGCGATCCACTGAGGAGCAACGATGTCCAAGCTACGTTCTCGTCTCGATCGCTTGCTGCCCGGCTCGGCGTCCAGCGCTGCCGAGCCGAGCGCCTCATTCGAGACGTCGCCTCCAGCGTCGACGCGACAGCCCGTCAGCGCCCCCGACCTCGCGCCTCCCGATGTGGGCCACCCTGCTCAGAGGCGACGGACATCAACGGCGTCCGAGCTCGCCGAGGCGGGCACGAGCCCGAGATTGCGCTCCCTGCGCGAACAGCTCGATGAGCTGGTCGATCGCCGCCGAGCTGTCCGCGCCGAGCCCATGCGCGCAGATCCCTCGGATCGGCCTACGGCGGAGAGAGCACTCGACGGCCTCGACAAACGCTCGTTGCGTTTCGAACCGAGCCTCGATCAGCGCGTCGTCGAGCGTGTCGATCCCGAGGCGGCCCTCTGCGCTATCGGCGGACGGATGGTGCCCACCGAGTTCGGCGGTGTGATGCTGATCGAGAGGCGCTATCGGCTCGGCTACAGCCACGGCCACTCGACGCTCGAGAGCGCCACGGGAGACGCCGACTGGGCGCGCTGGACCCAGAATCCACGCTTCGATGACTTCTCGCTCCAGAACGCCGTCTTCTTCGATCTGGAGACGACGGGCCTCTCCCACGGCGCTGGCAACCTCGCCTTCCTCGTCGGTGTCGGTCGCTTCGTCGGCGACGAGTTCCGCCTCTACCAGTACTTCCTCGACGACATCTCCCGCGAGCAGGCAATGCTAGCGCTCCTCGGGGAGCACTTCGAGGCCTGTCGCCACCTGGTGACGTTCAACGGCAAGAGCTTCGACGCACACGTGCTGCACAACCGCCAGATTCTCCACCGCATGCAACCGACACTGGCCCTCACGGCGCGAATCGACGAGCACCTCGATCTCTTGCACCTCTCGCGCCGCCTCTTCCGCGGAGCGTACGCCGACACGCGATTGCAGACGCTCGAGCGCGAAGAGCTCGGCGTGGTTCGAGTCGATGACGTGCCGAGCGCGCTGATCCCCAGCTTCTACTTCCACTTCTTGCAGAGCGGCGAGATCGGTCCACTCCTCGGCGTGATCGAGCACAACCGCCTCGACGTGCTCTCGATGGTGACGCTCCTCGGTCGCCTGCGCCAGATGCTCGCCTTTCCCGAGCAGTCTCTCGGCTCAAAGACCCGACTAAACCTGGCCCGCTGGTTCGCGAAGATCGGCGATCCGACGAGCGCCTTCGCGATCGCCAGGGGTACCCTCGACGTCGACCGTCGTCCCCCCTGCGAGCTCTTTGCGATCGGCTACGAGGCGTGTCGCCGGGTGGCCACGGTCGACGACGAGGCGATCGAGCGCTGGTTTACCGCGTGGCGCGAGATCTACCCCGAAGACCGCGCGCTCCACGAAGCGATGGCGATGCACTACGAGCGCCGCGTGAAGAATTTCGCCAAGGCGCTGCGCCACGCGCGGGTGGCCGCGAGCCTCGCCCTCGGCTACCGTTGCCGCGTCTCCGATGCCCTCAAGCGGCGAATCGATCGCCTCGAGCGCCGACTTGCTCCTTGACCCCTCTGCGGCGGCCCGTCATACTGCATCCACGCTCGACGAGCGGTCTCGTCGAGGAATGACGCGATGGCTGGAATCTACATACACGTTCCCTTCTGCGCACAGCCCTGCTCGTATTGCGACTTCTACTTCACCGTCTCGAAGCGCCACGAGTCGGACTATCTGGTGGCCCTAGAGCACGAGATCGAGCTGCAGCGCGGTTTCTTCGGTGCGCGCGAGCCGAGCACCCTCTACTTCGGCGGCGGGACACCCTCTCGGCTCTCGACGGCGGCGCTGCAACGCTTGATCGACGCCGTGCGCGACGCATTTCCCCTCACCGCGGACGCCGAGATCACCCTCGAGGCCAACCCCGACGACCTGACGCGCCCTCGCCTGAGCGAGCTGCGAGCCACGCCGATCAACCGCCTCAGCATCGGCATCCAGTCGTTCCACGACGACGATCTGCGGATGCTCAATCGGGCCCACACCTCCGAGCAAGCCTGCCAGGTCGTCGCCGACGCGAACGCCGCGGGCTTCGAGAACCTCTCGATCGATCTGATCTTCGCCCTCCCCTCGATGACCCTCGAGCGCTGGAGCGCGAACATCGAACGCGCGATCGCCCTCGACGTCCCGCACATCAGCTGCTACTCGCTCCAGATCGAAGACAAGACGGCGCTGGCGACGCGGCAACGACGGGGTGAGATTCGCGCCGCGACGAGCGAGGCGCGAGTCGAGCAGTACGTCGCGCTGATCCAGCGGCTCGAGGCAGCGGGATACGAGCACTACGAGCTGACCAATTTCGCGCGCCCGGGCCACCACTCGCGCCACAACCTCAACTATTGGAGCGGCGAGCCCTATCTCGGGCTCGGCCCGTCGGCGCACAGCTTCGACGGACACGATCGGTTCTGGACCGTGCGCTCGACGTTCCGCTATGCTCGGGCAGCGCGACGCGGTGAGCTCGCGATCGAGCGCGAGACACCGACGCCCGTGCAGCGCTGCAACGAGATGTTGATGACGAGCCTGCGCACGATCTGGGGCCTCGACCTCGGGGCGCTCGCCCGGGCCCACGGGCGTGACGTCGCCGACGAGATCGACCGTCGGGCGCGGCGACTGGCGCAGAATGGATACCTGCGTCGAGAGGGTGCGCGCTGGTTCCTCTGCGACGAGGGGAAGATCGCGATCGACGAGCTGCTGGTCGACCTGTTCCTCGAGGAGGAGTTCAGCCTCTGCGAGCCGAACGACGAGGAGAGCCGATGACGGCGTTTCAATTCGACACCTTCGCCATCGAGGGCCAGAGCATCGCGGGCGTCGAGACGAACATTCGCGTTCCGCAGCTCAACCTCAACCTCGACATCGGACGCTGCCCCGCCGCCGCGCTACGCTTGGACCACCTCGCGGTGAGCCACGGCCACCCGGATCACCTCGCGGGTCTGCCCTATTACGTCGTGACGCGACAGTTCTACGGAATGAAGCCGCCGACCATTTTTCTGCCCCACTTCCTGATCGACCCGATCCAGCGCCTCCTCGCCCTCTGGAGCGAGATTCAGGGCTTCGAGCTGCAGGCCGATCTCGTCGGCGTCGAGGCGGGGCAGCGCTATCCGTTTCGCCGCGACCTGCTCCTCGAGCCGCTGGCGGTTCAGCACAGCATCGACGCCTTCGGCTACGTCGTCTACACGCGCCGACAGAAGCTGCGCCCCGAGTTCCAGGGCCTCCCGCAGTCCGACATCGTGGCGCTCAAACGCAGCGGAGCCGAGCTCGTCTACGAACAGCTGACGCCGATCCTCGGATTCACGGGCGACACGCAGATCGAGGGTGTCCTCGCGCATTCGGCGTTTCTCGAGTGCGAGGTGCTCGTGATCGAGGCGACCTTCCTCGACGAGCGACGCGACGGCCCGGAGCGCGCCCGCGCTGGAGGCCACATCCACCTCGACGAGCTGGTCGAGCACTCGGCGCGCTTCGCGAACAAGGCGCTCGTCTTGATTCACTTCAGTCAAGCCTACGCCCCCGAAGAGATCCCGGGTATCGTCGCCGCCAAGTGCCCCAGCGCATTCGCCGAGCGCCTGCGGTTGTTGTTGCGCAAGCGCACGCGGCGCCAGCGCTGAACCGAGGAGGCCGCGGCGGGAGCGAGCTGGCTACAGAGCCTGCAGATCGATCCCGTTGTTGATCTCGACCCAGCGGTTGTATGACTCGATCAGCGTCGAATAGGCCCTTTGGGCGCGGGTCTTCTTCCAACCGGGATCGTGGGATAGGAACGTGAGGATCTCGTTGACGTTGTCCAGAACCTTCGAGAGACCGTCGAAGTAGCTACGGATCTTCTCGCGGATCCGCATGTCGAAGTGCACGTCGCCGCTGGTCTGGACCATCACGTGGCGAAAGAGCAGCTCGCCCTCGCGCTTGGCCTGAAGATAGCGCTGCGTCAGGGTGCGCAGGTTGAACGGCTGTTTCGTCACGCCGTTGCGCAGCTCGTGCTCTACCTCGCGCATCAGGAACTGGAAGCGGCGCCCGTGCTGGCGGCCAATCGCCAAAAAGGCCTCCTTGTAGGCGCGCTTCGTTCGCGGAATCGAGCGAAAGACCTCTTTGCGTTTGAGGTAGCGCGCCATCTTCTGAATCGTCTGCACCTGCTTGTCGACGCTCGCGGCGATCGAGCGCATCCGCCCGACCATCCGCACGGCGAGGGGACGATTGCTGCGCTCGCGAAGATCCCCGCAGAGCTTGAACAACGAATCGAGGGCGTCGGCGAACTGGGCCAGCCGAATCAGTACCCGATCACTCATCTCGGACTTTCCGATCAGGGTGATGTGGTGCCGCTTGCGCAGCGTCTCCACGCTCTCGCACTCTCGTTTCATGTCGGCGAGGGCGCGCACAGAGACGCTGCCTTCGCCGAGCTTCTCGAGATCGAGGACGACGACGTGCTTTTTGAAGCAGAGCTGAATCGCCTCCTGGATCGAAAGCATCTGCTGCACGAGCTCCTTGCGCTCGACCTCGGGAATGACATCGCGAAACAGCTCTTGTCGACGACGCTCGATCATCTCCTGGACCTGGGGATCGAGGCCGGGCTGGAGACGTCGACGCGAGGGGTTGCGCGGCGACCGAATATCGCCGCCACGCGTCGAAGATTCGTTGCCGTGTCGCAGCGGTGGATCCGGAGGAGGATGGCCGCGGTCACGACAGCCGGGCAGACCCAGAGACGACAGCAGCACCGCGCAAGCGAAAAATCGCCGCAGCGGCGCACCGACGACGCCGACGCGCAGCGGCGATGGCGCGCGGGCCTCGCTGGTTGGCCGTGACTCGAAGCTCGGTTCCTGGTTCATCGCTGCTCCCGCACTTACTGTAGCGCGTCTCGCCAGAGGCGACAATCGCCGAGCGGCGGGGTCAATTGTACCCAGCTGAATCGTTGCACTATGATCCCGGGGTCCGATGTCTCCAGAGCTCCGATGGGCGCCCGCTCCCCTCGCGGTGGAAGTGGACATAATAAACTCAGGCACTTAGGAAAAGAACGCAAAAACGTCTTGACCTGGCATGCATGTTGAATGTATCTCCTTGCAGCAACAAGACGTCGGTCTTTGAAAACCAGTGATGTACGGCGCGAAGCCACCAGCAGCATGCGGGCTTCTACCACCACCGAATGCGGACCCGAGACGACATCGACGACGACACGCGGAACCTACGGCTGAATCGACACGCGGAACCTACGGCTGAATCGACAAACGGAACCTACGGCTGAATCGACACGCGGAACCTACGGCTGAATCGACACGCGGAACCTACGGCTGAATCGACACGCGGAACCTACGGCTGAATCGACAAACGGAACCTACGGCTGAATCGACAC
>JAGQJP010000494.1 GCA_020430585.1 Myxococcales bacterium
CAGATTGAGCAGCGTCACGTGCTGTCCCGCGAAGCTCGCCTCGGCCGAATCCTCTCCCCGCGCCGACGAACGGGCCGCGACAGGGGGGCCGAGCTCGACCAGAGCGTTCGCGACCGCGACCACCGCCGCGGCGTCGCCCGCGACGAGACCCTCGACGAAGTCGACGGAGAGCGCGATTCCGGGTGGGACGGGCAGACCCCCGCGAAGCGCCTCTCCGAGCTGCACGGCTTTCCCACCAAAGAGTGATCCCTCGTGGCACTCCGCGAGCGAGCAGTAGCTCATTCGAGGACCTCGACGGTCCCCTTGGTGCCGTCGACGCGTACGCGCGCCCCGTCGGGAATCTGGCTCGTCGCCGTCGAACAACCAACGACCCCAGGCAGCCCGTACTCGCGGGCGACGATCGCCGCATGAGAGAGCAGCCCCCCGCGATCGGTGACGAGCGCTCCGAGCATCGGTAGCAGCACGTTGTAGGACGGGGCGGTGGTTCGAGCGACGAGCACGTCGCCCGGCCGAATGTTGCCGAACTCGGTGGCCCGCACGACGATCCGCGCCGGCCCCTCGTAGACGCCGGGACTCGCCGCCAGCCCACGAATCGTCGTCGACGCCTCATTGGGCTCGGGGACCTCGAACATGTGGCGGAGGTTGACCATTACGCAGCGCGCCATCCGCGCCCCGTGGGGCGGCAACCACTCGGGCGGCGGAGGAGCCGACGGCACGCCGCCGAGATACGGTGGCGCGTCTTTCGTGCTCTTCGTCGTGCGGTGCTCGGCGTATGCGGCGACCGTGTCGGCGCTCGGCCCGTCGCGGCCCGCGATCAGCTCGAAGAGCTCGTCTGGCGTCAAATCGACGACGTGCGAGGGATCGTCGAGGCGCCCTCCGTCGGCCAACCGGGCACCCGCCACGAGGAGAGCGCGCCGCATGAGGCCCGTCGCCCAGGCGTCATTATGGTACGTCCGCTCGTCGCGAATCCGAAAGGTCGCCCGCGCCTCGGCCAACATCTCATCGAAGGCGTCGCGGTGCTGGGTCGGGACCTGTTCGCGGATCCTCGCCGTGGCGCTCTCGGGCTCGTCGCTGGTCACCGAATCCGCACGGCTCAGTCCAGCGCGCAGCGCACCGAGCAGCAGCTCCGGCATCTCGAGGACGTAGTTGTCGGCGACGTCGTACCCCGTCATGATCCGATAGGCGACGGCGGCGACGTAGGCCGCGAGGGCCCGCCCTACCTCATCCTCCCGCGCGAGCAAACGATCGAGCACGAGCCCAGATGCGTCATCGCTCATCAGCTCGGCCGTCGCTGCGGGATCGCTCTGGAGCGCCCGTATCGCCTCGTCGAACTCCTCGTGGGCCCCCAACGAGACCTGGCTCGCGCCACGAAGCAGCGCGAGTAGCTCGCTTGCGGGCCTTCCCGTCCACTGCTCGGCGTGCACGAGAAAGTCTCCCGGAGCGACCATCGCGACAGCGTTGAGAGAGTGGTGGCGATAAATCGCGCCGTCGAGATTCTCGAGCAGAGCGCGCAGATGGAGCATCAGGCCTTCGCTGTCGAGCGTCTGCGGATCGACCGCCTGCAGCGCGCGATTCCGCTCGATAATCTGGCCTCTCCACTCGTTGTCCCAGCGGTGAACATCCTCGCGCCACGATTTGGTGGCGAACACCTCTTTGCAGCGTCTCAATCGCCGACGAATCTCGGGGTGCAGCTTGGTCAACAGCTTGAAGATCAATTTCGGCGGAGGTCCCTTGGCGCCCGCAGGAGCCCCGACCGGGCGCAACTGACCGTAGGCGAAGCCGTTCACCATGCGAAACTCCATCGTCTCGACTAGAAAGCCATAGCGCCGAGCGGTGTCGGCGAAACCGCGCTGCAGCGCAGGCGGCCAAACCGACGCGATCCAGCGACTGATCGGACGCGACAGGTGCGCCGTCTCCAGCTCCCAGACCCCGGGACCCGGAGCCACGAACTCGTTGGAATACATCAGCAACTCTCCTGTTGAGGGGCGCTCTTAACACTACGCGAACGCTGCGTTCATGTAAAGCATCTCGTGCACGAAAGCCGAGCCATACCGCGATGATGCTTGACTCGATCGATTCACCACGACAGAATGTGACCGAGGTTGGCAGACCGGGGGCTCGAGATGGGGCGAATCTTTCTGGCGGGGGCGAGTGGCGTCATCGGGCGACGCCTCGTGCCGATGTTGCGGTCGGCCGGTCATGCGGTCGTCGCGTTGACCCGCCACGAGCGCAATGCGGCGAGCCTGCGTGAGATGGGCGTGGAGGCCGTCGTCGCCGACGTCTTCGACCGAGCGCGGATCCGCGAAATCGTCGAAGCGGAAAGGCCCGACGCCGTCATCCATCAGCTGACGGCGATCCCGCCAACCCTCAATCCTCGGCACGTGGCCCGACAGATGGAGCCGACCAACCGCATTCGGCGTGAGGCGACGGAAATCCTTCTCGACGCCGCCCGGGCAGCGGGCGTTCGCCGCTTCGTCGCCCAGAGCATCTCCTTCGTCTGCCGCCCCGAGGGCCCACCGCTCTCGACCGAGGACGAGCCGCTGTTTCTGGACGCCCCTACGCCCTACCGCGGGGTGATCGCCGCCGTCTCCGCCCTCGAGAAGACGACGCTCTCGAACCCGGACGTCGAGGGAGTCGTGCTGCGCTACGGCTTCTTCCACGGGCCAGGAACGATCTACGCCCCAGGCGGCCCCTTTGCCGAAGACGTTCAGCGGCGTCGGATCCCGATCGTCGGGGAGGGGGCGGGTGTGTTCTCCTTCGTTCATGTCGACGACGCCGCACGGGCGACACTGTTGGCTCTCGAACAGGAGAAACCGGGGATCTACAACATCGTCGACGATCGGCCGCTCGCGGTGTCGGATTGGCTCCCCCGCTACGCCGCCGCCCTCGGTGCGCCACCACCGTGGCACATCCCGCGCTGGCTCGGACGACTCGGTGCGGGCCCCTACGGCGACTACCTGATGTGCGTCCAACGCGGTGCCTCGAACGCGAAAGCGAGGCGAGTGCTCGGCTTCGAACCGCAGGTCCCCGACCTGGTAGCGGGTCTCGCGAGCTGAGCTCTCCATCGCCGCGGCGTGTTCCGCGTCCACGCCTCGGGATCGAGTCGATTGATCGATTGCGACCGACGCTCGGGGTACTGGATGCTCTGCGAGCCCGAGTCGCAGCCTCGGTGAGCGACCTCCGCAGCGGCTACGAAATTTGCGAATCGCGCTTCCGTTCGCTAGCATTTATGAAGAGCGTTCACGACAACCCGACGGAGGTACCGCGATGATTCCATCGTCCAGGCAAATTGCCTCGTTCTGGAAGATCAGCGCCCTGGGCGTGCTGATCCTGGCCACACTCGCAACCGGCGGCTGTGGCGGCAAGAAGAGCGACTCCGACGCGTCCCTCAACCAAGACGCGAGCGGCACGGGGGATAGCATGACGGGCCAGGACACGACGACGGGCAATAGCTGCACCGATCCGACGCCCTGCAACGGGTTTGCCTGCAACACGCAGCAGGGAGTCTGCCGCACGACCTGCAGCCAACAGAGCCACTGCGCCGCCAACTTCACCTGTGACGCGAACGGCGCCTGCGTACCCCTAGTCAGCTGCACCGAGCCGTCACCCTGCGGCGGATTTGCCTGCAACACGCAGCAAGGCGTCTGTCGCACGGTCTGCGAGCAGGCGGCGCACTGTGCGGCGAACTACACCTGCAACGGAAATCAGCAGTGCGTCCCGATCGTCACCTGCTCAGAACCGTCGCCCTGCGGCGGATTTGCCTGCAACACCCAGCAAGGCGTCTGCCGCACGAGCTGCGAGCAAGGGTCCGACTGCGCGGCGACCTATCTCTGCGACGCCAGCCACAGCTGCGTCGCGGCCGTCACCTGCTCGGAAGACGCGAGCTGTGGAACCTTCGCCTGCAACCTCTCGATCGGCGTCTGCAACGTCCGCTGCACGCAACACTCACAGTGTGGCACGGGGTACGTCTGCGGGCCCGGAAATACCTGCGTGCCTGGAACGGCCTGCGAGGGAGACGGCGCCTGCAACGGCTTCGACTGCAACAACGGCGTCTGTCGTACGAGCTGCGAGAACAGCGAACAGTGCGCCAACGGCTTCGTCTGCACGACGAGCCACACCTGTCTTCAGCCTCCGGGCTGCAGCGACAATGACGCCTGCGGTGGGTTCCAATGCGACAACGGCCACTGCCGCGTAACCTGTACGCAGCCGAGCCATTGCGCGAACGGCTACTCCTGCGATCCGTCGAACAGCTGCGTCCAGAGCACGGCCTGCGAGAGCTCGAGCACCTGCAACGGCTTCGCCTGCGCCGACGGAACCTGCCGGCTGCGCTGCGCGGAGAACGGCCACTGCGCCGACGGCTACCGCTGCCAAGAATCGAGCAACACCTGCGTGCCCCAGTAACATCGCCCCGTCGGGATTGACGAAGCGCCAGACTAGCGCTGCCGCGCTCGGCGCCTCTCGGCCGCCAGACGACGGGCGACGCGCCTGGGATGGTCCTCGGGAAAGAGCTCCTCGGGGCGCCAGATCGCGACGATCGTCAACATCGTCACGAAGACCCCCGCACTCGTAATGACGAAGGCCCAACGCGGCACGAGTGGCGCAATCAACACACCGATCAACATCGGCGGCAGCGCCCGGACGAGGCGTGTATCGATCGTCGAAACCGATACGCTGAGACCCATCGCGAACACCACGGTCTCGATCACCATCGCCGTATTGATCTCGAGGCCGAGCATCCAACTCGACGTTCGACCGACCAGCGAGACGGCACAGATCGCGATGACCGAGCGCGTGACGCGACGGTTCGTCTCGGTTTTGCTCAACGTATCGCGAGCCCAGTAGAGGAGAGCGAGCACGATGAAGAAGAAGAGCAACCCGACGAACCAGAACTCCCTGAGCGCCATCCGGTAGCCGAAGATGTTCCGCGCCAACCCATATCCCGTTGGAATCACGAGGAAGATCGTGCCGATGACGAACGTCAGAAAGGCGCGCGTGCGAGTGCCGATGCTGAGATCGAGATCCATCCGCATCCGCGCCAGCTCCTTCTCTTCGGCTCGCAGCTTCGCCAGCTGCTCGGCGATCTCGTCGCCGAGATCGACCCGCGGCTCGAGGAGGTCGGCGAGCAGTCGCTCCGCTGCCCGCGGATTTCCCTGGCGCAGCTCGAAACGGATCATCGTCTCGACCGCGAGCTGAAGCCCTTTCGCCGCATCGGGATTCTCGCGCCATTCGCGCCGCGCCTGTTGAAAGCCGAAGCGGCAGGCGCCGAAGAGGTTGTAGATCCCGCCGATGTTCGTCGTCTCATCGTCGTCTCCGACGACCTCTACCTTTTCGAGGAGCGCCCGCAGGCTCGACTGCGCCTCGACCGCTAGCTGCAGCGAGCTACGATGGTTGACGTATTGACGCAGCGCCTCTTCGAACGCCGCCACCGTGTCGTACCGCTCCTCGGGGAGGCGCTGGCAGGCGGTGTTGCAGATCGTAGCCAGCTCTGACGGCACGCTGCGATCGTAGACCGCAGGCAGCGACTTGTACGCGCTCATCAAGATCTCGTAGAGCGTCTCGCCGCGGTGGCGCGGCTCGCCCGTGATGATCTCGTGCAACATCGCGCCGAGCAGATAGACGTCGGTCTGCTCGCTGATCCGCTCGCCCTTGGCCTCGGCCATTTCCGGGGCCATGTAGTGCGGCGTCCCGGCGACGCACTGCACATCGGCGGCGACGGGGAGGCGCCCGGTATCATCGCGGATCAGGCTGACGGCGATGCCCCAATCGAGGACGTAGACCTCGCCGAAGGGTCCGATCATCACGTTCTCGGGTTTCAGATCGCGATGGACGATCCCCTTGCTGTGGGCGAACTTGATCGCCTGACAGACCTGCAGCAGCGTCTCGATGTGCCACTCGTGGAGATCGCGCGGGTTCTTGTCGGCCTGCAGCCTCTGCGGCGAGGCGAGGTAGGTCGCCCAGGAGGTGCCCTCGATCCGCTTCATCACCAGCATCGGCCCGCCGTCGCTCTCGCCGAGGGCATAGACGGGCACGATGTTCGGATGTTCCAGCGCCCCCGTCATCCACGCCTCTCGCAGCAGCTCTCTCGTCGTCGCGTCGGAGAGCTTCTCGGGGCGGATGCTCTTGACCGCGACCTGGCGCCCGAGGGGCACCTGAACGGCGAGCTGTATTCGCCCCATTCCCCCTTCGCCGATCACGTCGCCGAGGGCGAACTGAGCGGGCTTCTCGCCTTCGACGGTGAAGATCGGCAGCGGCGTGTACTTCGAGCGCGAGATCTTCCCCTCTTCCGCAGCGGGCAGAATCGTCTTGCCGGGCAGCTGGTCGGCGATCGTCTCGCGCTGCGCCAGCGTCTTCCAAAGTGTTCGGAATTCTTCCGATTCGCTCATTTGCGCCCCGATCGAGCCCCGCCGTCGCGCCGACGGCTCACCCCGTCACTCCGTCGATGGAATCGTGTACCAGACGCCGTCGATCCTACCACAGGGGGCCAGAATCGGCAGACGAACTTTTTCGAAATGAAACGCCACGACATTGGGTTTATAGCGAAGAGAACCCGGCGACCCGCGTCGCCATTGAACCGCAGAGGACGAGGTGTGTAAAATGAGGACCCCCAGACGTTTTGTACCCTGGGTGCTCGTGGCCGTCTCTTTGACAGTGACCGCCTGGGCACTCAATGCTCGATATAGCTCCGCCAATGCGGACCAGAGGCTCTGGAGCGAGCTACCACGAACCGTTGCGCCGCAATCGGAGGTGTTGCGGAGCGACACCTTCGTCAAGCTCGCCGCGCGCCTGAAGCCGACGGTCGTCAGCATCGTCACCGAACGGCGCATCGCGAACACCTACTTTCACCAACAGTGGGGCGTCGACCCCTTCGGGCGAAACCCCTTCAACATGCCGATGCCGCGCCAGTTCAAGGGTCGCGGACAAGGCACGGGCTTCGTGATCAACGCCAAGGGCTACATCCTGACCAACAACCACGTGATCGAGAACGCGACCAAGATCACCGTCTCCTTCGACGATGACGAGACCTACACGGCAAACGTGATCGGCGCCGACCCGAAGACCGACGTCGCGCTGATCAAGATCAAGCCGAAAAAGCCGCTGCAGGTCGCCCCGCTCGGCTCGAGCACCAACCTCAAGGTCGGCGAGTTCGTCGTGGCGATCGGCAACCCCTTCGGGCTGAGCCATACGCTGACCGTCGGCGTCGTCTCGGCAAAGGGGCGTACGTCGATCCGCCCGAGCGGAAGATTGCTCTACGCCAACTTCATCCAGACCGACGCCTCGATCAACCCGGGCAACAGCGGCGGTCCACTGATCAACCTGCGGGGCGAGGTGATCGGCATCAACTCGGCGATCCGCAAGGACGGCCAGGGCATCGGCTTCGCGATCCCGATCGATATGGTCAAGACGCTGCTTCCGCAGCTGCGCAAGGGACGCATCGACCGCAGCTGGCTCGGCGTGATGATCGGCCCGGTCACTCGACAGCTCGCGACGTCGATGAAGATGAAAGACGCCCACGGCGCCCTCGTGCGCGAGGTCGTTCCCAGCGGGCCGGCGGAGCGAGCGGGAATTCAACCGGGCGACGTGATCCGGGAATTCAACGGCACCGCGATTCGCACGTTCAATCAGTTGCCCTGGCTCGCGGCAAGCCTCGGCATCGGCAAGACCGTTCCGCTGAAGGTGCTGCGCAACGGCAAGCTGCTCACGCTGCGCGTCAAGCTCGCGCGCTTCCCGAGCCAGCCGAACCGCCTCAGCCAACGAGGGCCCCAGTATCAAGATCCCGGAAACGGCGTCGTCGAGCGCCGACTCGGCCTCTCGGTGGCCAGCGGGATACGCTCTCACAACGGGCGAGGGGTCAGCGTGACGAACGTCGAGCAGGGCGGGCCCGCCTATCTGGCAGGGATGCGACGAGGGGACCGGATCATCAGCCTCAACGGTAGCGTGATCGGCGACGCGAGCGAGTTGGCGCAGATCGTCACCTCGTTGCCGCCCAACGGCTTCGTGCGCCTCGTGGTGCAGCGCGGTAGTCGCCGAATCTTCGTCGCCTTCTCCCTTCGCTGAGCGGACCCGCCTCGAGCGACGAGCGCTCGCCCGTCTCCCTCTTCCGACCGATCGCAACGCGGTTGACCGTAGCGCGGAAAGCTCGCTATACTCCGGCCGTGAAAGCTCTACACCTCTCGCTCCGAGCGCTCGCCGCGGCGGCGATCCTGCTACTGGTCACCGTCAGCGGCGTACCGCGCATACCGATCGGCGCGGGCTGGGCCGCCGCCAAGCGCCCCAAGACGCCCCCGACGGTCGCTCCCAAACCGAAGGGCGTGCGAAAGCCGGGCCGTCCCCGAACGCTCCACGAGATGGAAGCCGACGTTCAGAAAGTGCGCGATCGCTTCCGCACGCTGATGCGCCAGTGGGAGAGCCTGCGCGCCCTCGATCTCAAGCCCGTTCCCTGGCTCAAACCGGTCGACCTTCAGGCGAACCTGAAAAAGCAGCTCGGGCTGCAGTACCGCACGCTGCTGCGCATGCGGCGGGCCACCGGCCAATGGGACACCTACTGGAAAGAAGAGCAGAAGATCGCCGCCGGGTTCCTCGCCCTCTATCGCGACGCGGCGCCTCTGGTCGGGGAGCTGGCCCGCGCCTTCGTCGTCGACTTGGCGGCTCTGCGCTCGAAGACCTTCGAGGCACATCGTCGATCCGACAAGGGATTGGCGGCGGTGACGCTCTGGCAGAAGCGGATTCGGGGGCGAATCCGCGAGCTGGAGACCGCGCAGAAGGCGCGCCGCGAGCAGCTGGCCACCGACAGCGATCTGATCACCGACCTCGAGCGGCGGGCAAAATTGGCGGAGGAGGCTCTCGCCAGCGCTCGAGAGGGCCAAGATCCAGCGCTGATCAAGAGCGCCACGACGAAAAAGACCGAAGCCGACGCTGTCCTCGCGGCGGCGCGCAAGACGATCGTCGATCTGCGCAAGGCGATCGAGCGAGAGCGCCCGATCCTCGAGCAAGCGCAACGATTCTGGCTCGCCGCTACCTTCGGCGTCGCCGCCAAAGACCCGCAAAAGCTCGTCGAGATCGCACCGAAGCTCGCGACGACGCGAACCGCTTTGCAGAACGCGCTGCTACGTCTCTCGACAAAGCTCGGTGACGCGTTGGCGATCGCCGAGGACTTCGAAGAGCTCAGGCCAGCCTCGCGCGGCGACGCCAAGCTCTTTCGTCGCCTGCACGCACTGTTGCAGAAACACCTCAAGGCGCTGGCGAAGGCGAGGGCCGAGGTCAAGACGGCGTCGGACCGATGGGCCAACGTGCGCGTGCAGTTCCAATCGACCGTCGACGCGGGGCGCGACGACGTGCGCCACAAGACCTCGGCGCTACGGCGGGCGGCGGCCACGCTGGACCAGACCCAGAAGCTCTTGGCGCCTCTCGAGAAACGACTCGCCGAGGCGAAACGAAAGAACCTCGGCAAGCTCGTCGAACACCTGACGAGTCAACTCGAGGCTCAGCGGAAGGATATCGACGCCCAGAAGGTGCGGATCACCAAACAGCGCGCGGCTCTCGACGCGACGAAGCGCGAGCTGACGTTGCTTCGCCTCTACCGCGACGTGGCGGAAAACAGAGCGATCGTCCTCGCCGATCCGGGGTTGAAGACCCTGGCCCTGGGCTGGAGTAGAGCGCTGAAGACGTCGCTCGAGGCCCCGATCGCGGCGCACCTCGCGGTCCGCACCTGGCTGCTCCGGCACCGCCGCTTCCTCAGCGTGCTCTCGATCGGCGAGCGCTACACGGGGCGAATCGAAACACTCAAAGGCTGGCAGACGATCGCTCGGGCGGCGCGGAAGAATCTGGTTGGCGCGCTGACGGCGATCAATTTGGCCCTACGCGCCGTCGACGACCGCCTGCGCCGCGACGTCGAGCTTCGCCCGGTGGACGAGAAATCCAAATCGAGCGACCTGGTCGTGGGCGAACGCAGCCCCTGGGCCGAGCACAGGGCGGCGCTGCTGCGCCTGGAGCGCCGTCGAGTCAGCGTGCTGCTGCAGGAGCGGCGCACCGCGCTCAATCAGCGTTTCCTCAGCGGGCAGCTCGAGGCGACCAAGACCGCAGCCCGCGTCCAGGGGCAGAAGGTCCAGCTGGCGCGCAAAGAGCAGACCTTCGTCGGCGGTGTCTACGAGCACGCCGCCCACTCGGTGTTCGAGCACCGCACCTGGCGCGCGGTTTGGAAAGCGTATGCCGAGCGCGCCAAGACGCGCCTGGAGACACTGAGCGCGCAGCATCGAGAGACGTTGCGAACGGTCAAGCTGCTCCAGATCGAAGAGCAGTACTACAAGTATCAGAAGCAGCTCGTCACCGAAGAGCTCAAGAAGGTCAAGGCAGCGATCGCCACGCAAGAGTCGAAGCGCTGGCGCGCGATTCTCGGATCCGTCGGCGATTGGTTCAAGCGCAACACCATCGACTTCCTGTTGATGCTACTCTTGGCGCTGATCATGTACCGTCTCACGGGTTGGCTCGAGCATCGTCTGATCGAACGAGCGAAGAAGCGGCACGTCGACAACCGCGCGACGGCGCAGCAGATCGAGACGCTCTCTCGGATCGCCGCCGGCGTCGCGAAATTCCTCGTGATCGGCCTGGCGACGATCTGGTTTCTCAACCGGGTCGGCGTCAACGTCTTGCCCGTCCTCGGTGGCGCAGCGGTCTTCGGCTTGGCGATCTCCTTCGGCTCGCAGAACCTCGTGCGCGACGTCGTGACGGGCTTTTTCATCCTGCTCGAGAAACACTACGCCGTGGGCGACATGATCGAGATCGGCGGGGTGAGCGGCACCGTCGAGATTCTGACGCTGCGGCGCACCGTGATCCGCAGCCGAGACGGCAAGGCGCACATCTTCCCCAACGGCTTCATCTCGGCGGTGACGAACCGCACCCTCGGCTGGTCTCGCGTCTGCGTGCAGATCGGCGTCGCCTACTCGAGCGATTTGGCCCAGGTGCAAGAGGTCTGCGACGCGACAGGCGAAGCGATGTACGCCGACCCGAATTGGAGAAACAAGCTGCTCGCAGCGCCGCGATTTCAAGGGCTGACCGAGCTGGCCGATTCGGCGCTGATCGTGCTCGTCGCGGGCGAAATCCGGCCACATCACTACTTCGAGATCACCTTCGAGCTCAATCGACGTTTGAAAGAGGCGTTCGATAAGGCGGGCGTCGAGATCCCCTTCCCCCAGCGCGATTTGCACCTGCGCTCATCCGGGGAGGCGACCCAGAACCCGCTCCAGCCAGGGCAGGGGCAGAAAGCAGCCAAGTAGAAGCGAGCACATCATCAGCGAGAAGTAGACCACCGGCCCGAACATCAGCCCGATCATCGCGTGCATCAACAGGCCCCAGCCCAGGGCGAGCCGTCGGACGACGGGCAGGGCGAACAGGAGCGGCGCGAACGCCTCGTAGACGAGCGTGATTCCCTGCAACCAGGGCCAGACCCAGGAGGGCGTCAGATTGGCGACCTGGTAGCTGAATGCCGTCTGGTAGCTGTCGTAGAGATGGCTCCAGAGAATGTGCCCGTTCGAGAGCCAATCCGCCTTCGCCTTGCAGATTCCAGAGCAGCAGTAGAACGCGACGAGCACGATCTGGAAAAAGCGGACCATCGGCCCGGAGACCTGGGTCGGCTTCACGCCCCCGCGGCGGATTCTCCGCCAGGCGTCGACGCCGAAACGCGCCCCGCAAGGACTGACGAAGAGCGCGATGGCGAGAACCGCACCGAGCTTGCTCACGGTAAAGGCCGCCAGCCGATCGGCGAGGGCGACGTAGACCAAGCTGGCGGCGAAGAGCCCCGAGGCGAGACGCGTGAAGAGGCCGAGCGAGAGGGCGAGCCCCGAGAACACCATCGTCAGCGCGACGCTCCACGCCGCCCAGACGGGCAGCGGCGCGAGATAGAGCGGCTGTCGATAATCGCCGCCAAGGTCGGGAACGTGGTAACCGGCCGTGCCGAGCCAGTGATCGGCGTGAAGCAGGCGCGCCGCCATGAAGCCGAGCACAGTGAGGGGCACGAGGATTCGCAACAGCTCGAGCCGCTCGATCGCCTGGGGACCCGTGAACCACCTCCAGCCGGCGCTGGCGGCGCGCTCCCAGGCGAGCAGGTCCTCACCACGATTCGGCGTGCGTTTCTCCTCCGCTCTCTCCTTCGATAGTCGTCGACGCTTCTTGCTCACCGACGCACCTCCCGGCAGCGCTGGCGAATCAGCGATTTGGGCGTGCGGTAGACCGTCCAGATGGACGAGCGCGGATAGTCGCGGAGGCGAAGGCGTCGATAGCGGGGCATACGGCTGCCAACGGGCGGCAGTGATTGCCGTACCTTCGTGATCAGGACACCACCGATCGGTCCGCGCACCTCGCTCGTCCCGGGCGCCCCGCCCGTCCGCAAGAGGAGCTCGCGATAGCGCGCGACGAGATATTTCTCGACGCTCTGCAGCACGCGACGGTGGCGGCGGTAGAAATAGATCGCGCGATGGAAGCGATTCTCCTTGTGCTCTCGATTGACGGGAAAGAACGGCCGCACGTCGAGCTCGGCGTAGCGCTTCGCGTCACAGGAGTAGGCCAGGACGCGATAGTCCAGGTTCGCTCGCTTGGCGTACGGGAAGAGGCAAGCGATCTGCGTGAAGAAGCGGAACGGTCGGGGGAACCAGCGCTGACGCGGGCTGCGCAATACGCCCAGAAGCATGCAGAGGAGAAACAGAGCGGCGAGCACCCCCAGCGCGATTCGAAACCAGCGTGGGCCGAAGCCGACGACGACGTTGGGCGTAGGTGGCGACTGCGCCAAAAGGGGACCTCCGCGGTGCTCCGCGAACGAAACGCTCCAGCTCGAGATGCTTCATTATAGACGTCACGAAGGCGACGTAAAGCCCCGATCGAACGATGCGGCCGATCGAGGCCGCGGTCGCCAGCGACATGGATTGTCAAGCGGTACCATCCAGCGTCGTATTGATTTGATTGATTGTCTTGACGATCTGCAGCCACTATCATGTCTCAATGATCGCGACACTCACCAGAATCAGTATCTGTACGCTCGTTCTTCTCTGCCTCGGCGCCTGCTCCCCGTCCGGCGGGGCGAGCGAGACGACCCAGGGCGAAGATGGTACGAACGATGCTCTCACGCCCGATCTCGGGACGCCGCTCTCCGACCAGCTCTCGCCGAGCGACGGGGTGGTACCAGCGGATCAGCTCGCGCCCAGCGACGGCGTGGAGCCAGCGGATCAGCTCGCCGCTGATGATAGCGCGGCGACCGACGACCAGCTCGGGGCGACGATCGAGAGCATCACGATCGGCTCCCAGATCTGGATGGCGGCGAATCTACGAATCGCGACTCCGGATTCCAAGTGCTACGGCGATGTTGCCGCGAACTGCGAAACCTACGGACGGCTCTACAGCTTCGCGGAGGCCTTGACGGCCTGTCCGGCGGGCTGGCGGCTGCCGACGGACGAGGACTGGAAGACCCTCGAGGCCCACCTCGGAATGCCGAGCGACGACCTCGACCTGTTGGGCTTCAGCCTCGAGCGCGGTAGCGACGAGGGCGAGCAGCTCCGCCTCGGTGGATCGTCGGGTTTCGGCCTACCGATGGCGGGATACGCGACAGCCGACGGCTACTTCGCCCTCGATGAGAAGATCTATCTATGGACGGCGACGGTCCTCTCCAATGGCCAGGTGATTCGGCGCCGTGTCGAAGCGCTGAGCCCGACGATCTACCGTTTCAGTAACCCCGCGGAGGGGTTTTGGATCGCTGTGCGCTGCATTCACGAGTGAGTCGGCACACAGCCCCACAGGAGGTTCCGAAGATGAGTGCCCCGAAGAAGACCAAGACGACCAAACCTTTCCCCCATGGGAACGAGCTCGACTGGAACCGCACCGTCTCCCGTCGTCAAGCGCTTCTGACCGTCGGCGGCCTCGCCGTCGGCGCGCTGGCAAGCGCCTGCGGAAAGTCGTCGAGTAGCGTCGGAACCAACGACGCACAAGCACAGGGCGACAGCTTCAGCGCCGATGGCGACACTCTCCTCGGGGGCGATCTCCTCTCGGCAGACCTCTCGAATCCGAGCGACCTTGGCGGCAGCGAGGATCTCGGCGTCGGGACCGACCTCCAGAGCGAAGGGGACGCGATCACGAGCTGCACGGTTTACCCCCAACAGACGGCGGGTCCCTTCTACCTCGATCTGAACCTCTTGCGCCAGAACATCACCGAGGGAAAACCCGGCACGCCCTTCACCCTGGCGATCCAGGTCGTCGGCTCCGATGGTTGTGCGCCGTTGGCCGGCTTGGCGGTCGACATCTGGCACTGCGACGCCGACGGTCGCTACTCCGGCTTCAGCGGACAGCTCGGAAATGTCGACACGACGGGACAAGCCTGGCTCCGTGGAACGCAAGTGACCGACAGCGAAGGCCGCGTATCCTTCGAAACGATCTATCCCGGCTGGTACCCAGGACGAACGACCCACATCCACTTCCGAATCCACACCTCGAGCACGAGCGAGGCCGTTTCTCAACTCTATTTTCCCGAGGCGATCAGCGCCGAGCTCTACCAAAAGGCGCCCTACGACGCCCACGGCCCGAAGGACACCTCCAACGCGGCGGACGGCATTTTCGCGGCGAACGAGCCCCCGCTCCTCGAGCTGAACACGACATCGGCCGGCTACAGCTCGACCGTCGTGGTTACCGTCCAGCATTGAGCGCCGCTCGAGCCCCTGCCCGCCGCGGCTCACCGCCGAATCACCGCCCGATCGCCACTCTCTGGATGTTCAGCCGCACGAAATACTGGTATAAACAGAGGCGACGCCCCGAGCCGACAGGCGTGCACCGTCACCGATGGTGCCCGTGGCGCGAACGAAATCGACAGAAACACGGCGTGATCGCGGTCCGAGATCCCGTCGGCGATAGTGAGGAACTGGCGGTCCATGGCACGCAAATCTCAAACCCCGAGCGCCTCGGCGTTCCGACCATACGAATCCGACCTCGACTACCTCCACGACGTCCTCTCGCGCTTGAAGATGACGATCGCCCTGGGCGCCGTTCCGCCGATCGGTGAGACCGAGAGCGAGCTGCGTTCCGCGGCGCAGCAGGTGTTCGAGAAAGCTTGGGGATTGCAAACCGAGATGCAGCCGTCGCTGGCGCAAGTCGAGGAGCTGCGCTCGCTGATCGAGCGACTCGGAGAGCAGATCGACGGGCGACTCGCGGCGACACGAGACGCCGGCCTGCCCTTGCCCCACGGAGAGCAATTTCGGGCGCGTTTCGCGCTGACCATCGAAGAGCTCGAGATCGTCTACGTCCTGCTCGGACGACAGATCGATCGCAGCCTGCGCACCGTCGTTGGCGACTTCCATAGCTCGTATGGCGCCGTGAAGGGCTGGACCCTGCTCAAATCGCTCAGCGGCTATGACCAGGCTCGATTCGAGCTGCTTCTGCGCAAGCTCGGGCCGGATCAGACCCTGATCCGCTGGCGAATTCTCGTCGCCAACGAGCGCGAGTACGATATTCTGCGCCAGGATCTCGGCGCGGGGCCCGAGCATCAACTGTTTCTCTCCGAAACGGTCGCCAACTTCCTGCTCGGACGTCCTCACATGTCGACAGCGCTCGAGCACTGCTCGCACTTCGTGCCAGCGGGTCACGACCGGACGAGTCAGTTCATGGACGAGCCGGTCTTCCGCACCCTCGACCGGGCGCTGACGCTCTATCGCGAGAAGCTCGCCGATCGGGTCTATTCCGACTTCGACGGGATCTTGCGCACCGGCCTCGCGATCTACATCGCGGGCCAAGCGGGTAGCGGCCGTCGGATGCTCGGCCAGTCGATCGCCGGCCGGCTCGGCCGACCCGCGTTCATCTTCGACTGCGCCTCCTTTCTCTCCGATGACCAGCGTAGCCAGCTCGTCTTCGCGCGCTTGTTCCGGGATGCGCGTCTTCTGGGTGGCGTCGTCGTAATCCACGGAATCGACGCCTGGAACGACGTCGCCCCGCACCTGACGCACCAGATGCTGGCCTGGATCGACCGTTTCCCGGGCGTCGCGATCATCAGCTCGGTGAAGCCCGCGCACTTCGACGATCAGCTGCCGCACAAGGTCCCCTTTCGGCTGAAGATCGACGTACCGGGAACCAGGGCCCGCGAGCGCGTCTGGGGCGAGAGCATCGCCGAAAACCCCGGGTTCTTCGAAGAGCAGGTCTCGGCGTACGCGTTGGCCCGCTACCACCCGCTCTACGTGCCGTCGATCCATCGCGCCGTGGGCGAAGCGATCGACCGCTCGCTCTTCTCGAGCAACGGCAGCCGGATCACCCAGCGCGATCTCGTCCAGGCCTGTCGCGATCAAGTGAACAAGCGGATGGCCTTCATCGGCACCCAGGTGCTCTCGCACCCCGACTGGTCGACGCTGGTGCTCGAGGAGGCGACGATCACCGTCCTGCGTGAGATCGTCGCCTACGGGCGCAACAAGGTCGCCGCATACGAAGATTGGGGCTTCGCCGCACGAATCGGCCTCGGGCGCGGCGTCGGCTGTCTCTTCTTCGGTGAGCCCGGGACGGGCAAGACGATGGCCTCGGGGATCATCGCCCGGGAGCTCGATCGCGAGCTCTACAAGGTCAACGTCGCCCAGGTGATGTCGAAGTACATCGGCGAGACCGAGAAGAACCTCGACAAGGTCTTCGGCGAGGCACAAGAGTCGAACTCGATCATCCTCTTCGACGAGGCCGACGCTCTCTTCGGTAAGCGCCAGAGCGAGGTCAAGAGCGCCACCGACCGCTACGCCAACCTCGAGGTCAACTACCTGTTGCAAAAGCTCGAAGAGTTCGAGGGGATCGTGATCCTCACGACGAACAAGAAGAACCTGATGGACAAGGCGTTCATGCGGCGCCTCCAGTTCCGGGTCTACTTCCCCTTCCCCACCGACGGCGACCGCGCGCGACTCTGGAAGTCGATGCTGCCCAAGAGCGCCGACGTGCGCTACCCGATCGAGTACGAGTACCTCGCGGTCAAGTATTTCCGCCTCGCGGGGGGCTACATCAAGAACGCCGTGATGCGCGCTGCGGTCCAGGCCCTCGAAGAGAAGAACCCGATCGACACGATCTACCTCGACCAGGCCGCTGAGAAAGAGTGCCGCGAGACGGGATCGCTGTGGAAGGTCGAGCACACCCTCGAAGAGTATCTCGGAGAAGAGCTGTTCGAGCAGTTCTATGGCGATCGCGTCGTCCCGGCCCCGCCGTCGTATGGCGCCGACGACTCCGAGGCCCACGAAGCCAACTCCTGACGTGGCGAGCCCGATCCCCTCGAGCGTCTATTGGCAGCCGTTCGTCGTCATCGACATCGCGGTGACGACGTTGCTCGTGCAGGTGATGCACGTTCCGACGTTCAGCAGGTCACCCAAGCCCCCCGCCGCGCTGCCGCTGGAGACGAAGCGCTTGCCCGCCCAGTCGCAGGCGATCGTCAGCCCCGTGGTGGTTTTCGGCGCGAACTTCGAGTCTGCATCGGTCTTGGAGTAGAACCCGTCATCGACAGCGGTCTTCGAGTAGAACGCGCTATCCGCTTCGGTCTTGGTGTAGTAGCTCCCCAGGTCGCTCTTCTGCGCGATACTGCTCGTGTCGATCGAGAGCTGCTTCGATCCGTTGAGGGTCAGACCGCTGCCGAGGCTCAACCCGAGCTTGCCGTTCGAGTCTTTGACGAAGCCGTCGCCGATGATTCCGTCGACGACCTTGCCGACGTCGAGGGCGCTCGAGCCGATGCAACCGCTGCAGCTGAGCGTGCCGCTACCGAGGTCGAGGGACTTGACCTTCAGGTCCTTGTCGCTGAAGTAGGTCACGGGGTCGAGGCCTCGAATGTTGAGGGTGTTCTCCGAGACGAAGCTCGTCGGCACCGTCGTCAGCTCCATTCTCGGCGAGAGGATCGCGTTCTTCGCCTCACCGTTGACCGAGACGACCTCGACCTCGAGATAGAGCGGGCTGTTCTCGAGAAAGACCGTCGCCAACTGAAACGGGTTGACCTTGCCCAATACGACGTTGACCGAGCCGTTGGCGACGGCGACCTTGTTGCCCGCCAGCCACTCCTCCTCCCAGACGAGATTGGCCTGGTCCGTCGAGGTCGGGCTCTTGTAGAGGCGAAACTTGAACTCGGTGTCGCCATCGACGGGCGCACCGTCGAGCGTCAGAAAGCCCTGATAGGTCAAGAGCGGTCGCACCTTGTCGATCGGCACCGCCCGCGCCGGAGCGACGATAACGAGCGAGACGAGCAGCGCCAAGCCGATCGTCGCACGGCCGGCTAGCGCCGTTCTCATTGTCTTCGAAATTCCCATCGTGTACCCCCTTCTCGTCACGGCACGAAACGCACGCCGTGCAGAATTTTCAGTTTTCCATCGGTGCTCACCGCCGGATTGAGCGGCATCTGCCCGAAGCCGAGGCGACCGCGCAGCTCGATCGTGTTGTCGACGCTCCGCATGATCCGCGCTCCGGGTACCAGACTCGAGTTCCCCGGGCTGAGCGGCTGCTGAATCGAGTCCGTCGGAATCGACGCGTCGGAAAGGTCGGCGCCCTCGACGTCCGCCGAGCCATCTTCACCGCCGAGATCGCCGCCATTGTCGACGTCCTCGACGACGGTGTCCGAGCCGCCGGGCGTATCTGCGAGCTCGACGTCGGTGTCGCCCGTACCCGACACGTCTCCACCGCTCGTGCCGTCGCCACCGGTGGTGCCGTCGCCTTGAACGAGCGTGTCCCCGCTCGTGGTCGAGCTCTTGGACGAGCCACAATGGAGATTGCCGAGCACGATCAACAGCAGCAAACAGGGTGCCCCGCGACAGGCCCGGGCGCAGAAATCCCTAAAACGCTTCATCGAAATCCTCCTTGCTGGGAACGAATTTCACTCAGTGTAGCCGAACCGGCCCCCCAAAACCCAGCCCGCTGACCATTTTTTTTTCGTCGCTGAAGAAAAGTGTGAACGGAGATCGACGAAGTCCGGATAACGAAAGTGAGCGCAGATGCAACGCGCTTTGGTCGAGACAACCACCCCTGTAGGAGATAGAGCCATGGAAAAGCAGACACAAACCCAAACATCGTCGCACGAATCGACCTCCACGCGGCAGAAGCCATCGGTCCTCGCCTCGATGCGGCCCGTGATGAGCGTGCTCCCGGCCACGCTGATCGAGGAGCCGAACGAGCCCGTGTTCCGCGCGGTTCGCCGGGCGCAGAGCCTCCTCGAGATCGCCAGGGAGCAGAATCGCTGCTTCGAAGAGACCTTCAACTGCTTCGACCACAGCGAGTTCGACCAGTTCGAACGACGCATCGATGCGCTACTCGAGGCGGAGCGCGCGTTCATCGACGCCGTCGGGGTCGAGCGGGCGGCAGCGCTCGACGAGGCCTTCGTGCTGGCCCAGGGGACCAAAGCCGACCTCGTCCTGGCCACGCGCTATGGCTTTCGGCACGTCCCCGCGCTGCGCGAGCAGGTTGGCGGAAGCCGAGGAGCCTCGACCGTCCCGATGACAATTCGCCAGATCGACGAGCTGGTCGGACTGATCGAAGCTCATCGCCCCTTCCTCACACAGAGCATCGTCGTCGACGACGAGGCGCTCGCGCGCTCCCGAGAGGCCGCCGCGGCGCTGCGGAGCGCCCGAGAACGACTCGACGAACGCGCTCCCGCGGGGCTGATCGACGAGCGAAATCGCGCCTGGACCCTCTTCGTCTGGGCCCGCGAGCAGTTCACCTCGATGTGGCGCTGCATTCGAGATCTCCATCCCGACGCCCCGCGCTGACCGCCGTCAATCCTGCTCGCAACTCTAGAGACACTGCTGAAGGATCGGCGCACTGGCGGGGACCGGCACCGTATCGCCGTAGTTGTAGGTCGCCCACTGGAAGTTGTCGTCGGTGTCGCAGACCCCGATCACGTAGAATCCGCGGCCCGCGGCGTTGCTGCCGAGCACCGAGGTCGTCGCCGTCGTCGCGAGCAGGCTGCCGCCTTGGCTCAAGAGCTGCAGATAGACCATGTCCTCGGTGTCTTTGTCGATGCGGACACAGAGGAGCTTGTCGCCGCACACCCCGTAGACGTAGTGACAATCCTCGCTCGCCACGTAGGTTCCCGGACGGCGCGGATAGACCGAGAGCATCGTCACCTGCAACTTGTCGGAGACGTCCTTGTCGATGCGGAAGACGTGAACCTCCTTCGGATCCTTCGCCGAGACCGGAGCGCGCTGCGCGTTTTGAGCCAGGAGCAGTCCGTTTGTCCCCTCGACGAGGTCCGGGACGTAGGGAGCCGAAATGTTGGCGACCAGAGTCTGCCCGTCGTACGAGAAGATCATGATTCCACCGCGATCGACGGGCAACGGCCCCGACGTCCGACCGCAACGATCGACGGCGATCGCGAAGTATTGATCGGTCCAGACATAGCGCCGCAGGTTGCCTTTCGGGCCGGTGTACGTGTTGGCGCACTCACTCTCGTGGTTCGCATTGTAGACGCGGATGCGCTGCGACTCGGTGTAGGCCGACGAGATCGTGACACTCTCGGTGATCGCACCCGCGTTGATCGCCAAATCGATGAACGCCAGCTTCAACGAGGTCGTCAGCGTCGCCGTGGGCGCCCCGGGGCAGGTATCGAGATCGGCGTTGACAGCCGTTGCGTCGTTGGCGCCGATCATCACGGCATAGCCGTTCGCCGTCTTTCGCACGGCGAAGAAGCCGGCGGGCTTGAGCATTCCCCTGTGGCGGGCAAACGACATCGTGAGGTTCGGTAGGTCGACGCTCTTGACGTGGCGCAGATTGCTGTCGAAGACGAAGAGCGTCAGGTGCTCCAACAGGTATGGCGCGATGCAGGAGACACTCGGCGCCTGTCGCCGACTCGCCAGGACGAAGAGATAGTCGGCGGTCACGCGCGCCTCGATCAGCTTGTAGGTCAGCTCGAACTCGTTCACGGGACAGTTGCCGGGGATCGTCAAGCGTTGCCATCCCGCCTGACCCACGGCCCAGAGACTACGGAAGAAGAGCTCCGCAACGGAAGCGCCGAAGAAGTACTCGTAGCGCACTCGGGCGAGCAACAACCGCTTGGCGAAGGTGCGCGTCACCAGATCGGTGCGGAAGAAATTGCTCCCCGGCGGTTGCGACGTGATCACGAACTCGATCAGCTGGCTGACGCCGCCGATCGTCACCGCAGTCAACATCTGCAGCTCTTTGGCGCTCTGGGTCACCACTTCGAACAGCCGCGTCGCCGCCTCGAAGTCCTCCACCGTCGTGCCGCCGACGCTCGTCAGGATATCGCTGGCACCGACTGAGTTTTGTGACGTCTTCGTCGGATCGGCGCCGTCCTTGGTAAGAATCTTGTCGAATCGATCCGAGCGATCGGTCGGGTTCAGCGTCAAGCCGTCGGGGGAACAGGCGAAGGAGTACTGGAGCTTCTTGGTCTGAAACTGGTCGTTTTGGAAGCTCAGCTCCAGCGTCGTGGTCGCGTCACCGTTCGAGATTCGGCGCAACTCCTTGAAGGTGCCCGCGATCTGCGCGCTGATCACCTTGGCGTCGGTGCGCGTCAGCACCTCACTGGTGAGGATCGGCGGGAGCGGCGAGAGGATGGGCGTGCTGAACACGCGAGCGGTGCCGAGCTCGACGATGGCGACCTGTAGCTTACCCGCAGCGCCGAAGATCTGCCCGTAGAGGAAGCCGGTGTCGACCCACGAGAGCATATCGTGCCACGTTGCGCCGCCGTCGTCGGAGACCAGCAGCGCGTAGCTCTTGCCGCCGTCGAGCCCGCTGAGATCGTACTTGACCTTCAGGAAGCGACAGAGCGCCGAAGGATTGTCGAGCGTCAGCTCGAGCGTGGCGATCACCCCCCCGAGGTCCGGTTGCGAGCTGAGCTCTTTCCAGGCGATCGTCAGGGTATCGCAGACGCTGCCGGGGTCCAGCATCAGCATCCATTTGTTGATCGTCACCATGCCGTCGCCGGGATCGGGCGTGATCGTCAAGTCCTGAGGCGCCGACTTGTTGCAGGTGATCTCGCACGCCGTCGGCACGGAGCCAGCGGGGTAGCACTTGCCCGCCTGGTCCGTGACCAGGAACTCGATGCGGAACTTGCCCTCTTTTTTGCATATCCCGCCGAACTTCAGCTCGCCCGTTGCCGGGTCGGCTTCGAAGATCACCCCGTTCTTACCCGCATCGAAGATGTCCTCGATCTTGAGCGCCGTGTTGTTCGACGTATCGACGACGGTCGAAATGCCGAGAGCCGCGTATTTGTTGGCCCCAACAGGATCGGTCCAGCCACCTGACGCGAGCAGAGAGAGCTTCTTGTCGGTCGTTCCGATCGTCCAGGTCAGATCGGTCTCTTTCTGTTTGGTCTCGACGTTGATCGGGTTGGTACAGGTCAACGCCAACGGCTGGACGCACCAGAACTGGCAGCTATTGCTCGCGTTCTTCCCTCCGTTTTCGTCGACGGAGACCTCGAGGGTCGACATCACGGGCTTGCGGCTCACGTCGGTGTTGAGGCAGTCGCCCGCCACGAGGACACGCGTCTCGTCCCCGCCGGTATAGGGCCAGGTCGCCTTGCCATTCGGCCCATCGAAGTTGACGGGCGTCGTCGAGTTGTTCAGCAACGTTGGCGTGTAGGGCTTTACCCCTCCTGTCAGCTGCACGTCGTCGCAGGTCGGCACGAGACCTTTTTGGTGCACCTGGACCGAGCCGTTCAGGTTTCCGCAGGCGACCTCGAAGAGATCCTGGGCGGCAAAACAGCCGAAGTTACAGGTCACGTTGGCTGTACGACCCGCGCCGTCCTGAATCGTAAAGGCCACGCTGTGGGTGCCCGGCGCCTTGCAGAGCTTCCCCACGTCGATCGAGCCTCCGTTCACGGTCGCCGTCAGATCTTGCGGCAGCGCGGGGTCGACCTGCGTCAGCGTGACGGTGCCGCTCGCGTTCGCGATCGTCATCGTCAATGTCTTCTCCTGGCCGACGACGAATTTCCCGTCCCCGAGGGTGCCACAGTCGAGCCCAAGGGGAGCGAGCGCGTCAACCTCGACGTCGACGCTCACGAAGTCCTCGCTGCCAACCGTGTCCAGGCCGCTCTGATCCTCGCTGCCGGAGTCGAGGCCGCTCGAGGTGTCCTCGCTGCCCGCGTCGTTGGCATCTTGGGTCTCGGTGCCAGCGATCGACACGAGCCCCTTTTCGACGCAGGTCTCCTTTCCATCGATGACGACGCACTGCTGCAACGCCGAGCAGCTCGTCGTGCCGCAGAGCGTCACGCACTGCTCCTCGTAGCATCCGCTTCCCGTTGGACAATCATCGCCGAAGGTGCAGACCGCACCCTTCTTCTTCTTGCCGCCGCATCCGGTGGCGAATACCAGAACGAGCGCGATGATCGGCGCCCAACGTGAAATCCAAATCGGATTCATGGTTCCCCCTTGGTCCGTGCACAATGATCGATGGTTCCATCTTCCCCGGCGAACTGTTCAAGCTCCAGTCCATCCGCTGTTCATTTTCTGCTCACGGTGCGTTTTTCTTGATCTCACCGTCCGATTTTGCCACTCTGACGCCGAACCTCGTCGCGGACGGTACGCGAGTCCCGCCACGACGCTCCAACCCGCCCCGCGCAAAGGACGAATCATGTCAAACCGAAGCCGGGTGCTGATTTCAGCCCACGGCGTCCGCCGCCTGCGCGATGGTCATCTCTGGGTTTACCAGAGCGACGTCATCGACGCCGCTGGAGCGCTGCCGGGTGACGAAGTTCGAGTCGTTGACGGCTCTGGGCGGTTCTACGGGCGCGCTTTCTTCTCGAGCGAGTCGCAGATCCGTCTGCGAATCGTTTCGGGCGCCGATCGCGACCTCGACACGGCGTTCTTCGACGAACGGATCGCCCGAGCCCTCGCCCTGCGAGAACAGCTCTTCGCGGGCGAGACGACCTACCGCTTGGTCCACGGCGAGGCGGACGGCGTGCCCGGGTTGGTCGTCGATCGCTACGACGACGTGCTGGTCGTCCAAGCGCTGAACCAGGCGACGGACCGTCGACTCTCGCTCTTCACCGAGCTACTTTCGGCGCGCCTGGCGCCGCGAGCGATCGTCGAACGCAACGACGTACGGGTCCGAGAGCTCGAAGGGCTACCGCAGCGACGTGGCGTGATCGCCGGAACGCTCTCGCCGACGACGCTTCAGCTGACATTGGCGGGGCTCGCGCTCGAAGTCGACCCGCTCAGTGGTCAGAAGACGGGGACCTTCCTCGACCAGCGGGAGAACCAACTGCGCGCCGCCGAGCTCGTGCAGAGCGCTGACCGCTGCCTCGATGTCTTCACGCACGTCGGTGGCTTCGCCCTCCACCTCGCCCGCGCCGGCGGACGCGTCGACGCTGTCGAGATCAGCGCCGATGCCCTGCGACACGCCGAGCGAAACGCCGCGTTGAACCAGCTCGACGTCAGCTGGATCGAAGCCAACGCGTTCGATTGGTTGAAGGCCCAGAGTCAAGACGGTCCGAGGTACCGGGTGATCGTGCTCGATCCACCTGCCTTCGCGCGTTCGAAGAGCGCTGTCAAAGGGGCCGAGCGCGGATACAAAGAGATCAACCTGCGTGCGATGAAGTTGCTCGAAGCGGGCGGCTTCCTGGTGAGCTGCTCCTGCTCGTACAACGTCTCGGAGGAGCGGCTCCTCGAGCTCGTCGGGTCGGCGGCGAGCGATGCGAAGACGCGATTGCAGTTGATCGAGAAACGCAACGCCTCCCGCGATCACCCGGCGTTGCTGGGCGTCGCCGAGACGAGCTATCTCAAGTGTCTGATCTTTCGGAAGCTCGACTGACCGCGACCTGACCTTGCGCCCTGGACAACAGGAGGACTCAGCAAATGTGGCTCTCACCCTCGTGCGCGATCGTGCTCCCGACGGCGCTCGAGCTCGACGACTTGCAGGAGTTCGTCGACTTGCAGGAGTGGAACTTCGAAGACGAGCAGCTCGCCTCGGAGGACGCGCCGTATCACATCGTCTGGATGACCCTCGACCGCCGCACCCGCATCCGCTATGTCGATGATGAGTGGCTGAACGTGCGCTACTTCTATTTCAGCGGCCGTGAAGCCACAGCCTTCGCCGAAGCGGCGCGCAGATTCTTCGGGCCGCCCGATCGCGAGGAGCTGCTCGCGGCGATCCCCGATCTCTCCGATGCGGGCGCGCGACCGAACGAGACGGAGCCCTCCGCTCACGCAACGACGTCGGAGGGATCGACGATCGATCGCTACCGTCGCGCCCTCGCCCTCTGCGCCATCGCATCGCGCGACGCGGACGAACGCCTCCTCGCCCACTTCTCACGCGGCCTCGGGGCCGCGAACCCCGAGCTTCGCTATGCCACGCTCCAGGCGATGGGGTACGCTGCGTGGCCAGAGCTCGAACCGCTCTTCGAGGCGACGCGAAACGATGAAGACGCCGAAGTCGCCGAGCTCGCGTCCGATCTGCTCGCCGCGCTGCGGGAGGACCGCGCCGAGCGGTTCTGATCAGGTGACCGGAGCTCGTCAGCCCGGCGGCCACGATCAGCGGGGTGCCGCTTCGACCGCCCAGCTCGACGGGTCGGCCCCACCGAGGACGGACGCGAGGAGCTCGGGAAAACGGTCGGGGCTACAGCCGAAGGCGGCGATCCCCAACTCGGCGAACATCGCGGCGACGTCGTGATCGAAGACCGGCCGACCTTCGTCCGAGAGCGCCAGCAGCACCACCATCCGGGTACCGCTCGCGACGATGCGCTGTACGCGTTCCAACAGTCGCGATGCCGAGCCTCCCTCGTCGAGGTCCGAGATCAGGATGATCGTCGAACGCAGTGGCTCCTCGACCAGTGTTTGACAGTACGCCAGAGCGCGCTCGATGTCGGTCCCCCCGCCGAGATGCACCCCGAAGAGCAGGTCGACGGGGTCGTACAGGCGATCGCTGAGATCGACGACGCGCGTATCGAAGAGCACGAGGTGTGTCGACAGGTTCGGCAAGAGCGCCAGCGCCGAGGCGAGCACACCCGCGTAAACCACGCTCGACGCCATCGACGCGGATTGGTCGACAGCGAGGATCAGGCGGTGCGCCAGGCTCTGCTCGCGGCGGAAGCCAACGGCGCTGCGGGGGACGATCGCCCGTCGCTCGGGCCGGTAGTGGATCAGGTTCCGGCGAATCGTCGCGGGCCAATCGATCTCGTTCCAGCGCGGTCGCGGCGTCTTTCGCGTGCGGCGCAGGGCGCCGCGAACCGCACCGAGGAGCGGGGCTTGCAATCGAGCGAGGATCTCGTCGACGACCCGCCGCACGACATTCCGCGCCGTCTCCCGGGTTTGTGGGGGGATCTGGCCCTTGAGCTCGAGCAGCGTCGCCGCGAGGTGGAGATCCGGCTCGATCGAGGCCAACAGCTCCGGCTCGAAGAGCATCTTCTTCAAGCCCAGCCGGTCGAGGGCGTCACGTTGGAGGATCTGCACCACCGATGCGGGAAAATAGCGTCTGATATCGCCGAGCCAACGTGCGACCCTGGGGCGAGCCGCGGCCAGACCGCCGTCGCGATCGGGATCGTAGAGAGCACCGAGGGCTCGGTCGATCGACGCCTCGGCCTCGCCGAGATCGATGGTCTTGTCCGGGTCGGCGCTCTCCCCCAGAACGAGGCGCCAGCGCTCGCGGCGATCGTCGAGGCTCATCCGAGCTCCTCGTCGTCGGTCGCAGACTCGCGTGCCTCGTCTCTCGCCCGACTCGCCTCGTCGATCGCCAACAGCAACGGCAACACGCAGAGCGCTCGCTCCCGGTCGAACATCGTCGGCGAGCCTTCGGCCCGGTTCGGCCCCTCGCGACTCGCGCGGGCGAAGATCTGGCGTCGTTCGGCGGGATCGAAGCTCGCCGCCGTGCGTCGCAGGAGGGGCAGCAGCGCGATGAAGTCGTCGTCTCCGAGCGACACGAGCCAGCGATCGAGGATCTCGAAGAGGGAACGGTCGTGCACCAACAACAACCCGCTTCCGCTGAAGAACCCCTCGAACCAGGCGGCTGCGATCGTCGCCGGCTGCGCCGCGCAAAGAGCGCGGCCCAAGCGCCGCTGCACCTCGTCGGAGGGGAGCTGTCGCGCGTCGATCCGATACCGCAGGGCGCGCGCTGCGATCAGCGGGTGAACGTTCGCGCTCTCGGAGAGCTCACGGAG
>JAGQJP010000051.1 GCA_020430585.1 Myxococcales bacterium
CGTCGCGCTTCCCAACGGGGATTGGCTGGTCGCTAGCAGCAAGAAGCTCGAGCGTTTCGACGGGCGAAACGGGCAGCCGCTGGGCACGAGCGTCTTCGCGAGCTCGTACGAGGCGCTCGCGATTGGACCCAAAGGGCGGATCGTCGCCCAGGGGACCTCGAAGGGCCTGATCGAGCTCTACGATCGCAAGACCCAGGCGCACTCGTTGCTCAAGGCTCACCGCGATTGGATCAATGGCCTGGCGTTCGACCCGACGGGGCGCTGGCTCATCTCGGTCAGCCAAGACGCGACGACGCGGATCTGGGACGTCGCGAAGTCGACGGTCCGGCTGACTCTACCGAGCCCCGAGAAGAACAACCTCTACTCGGTCGCGATCGCCCCCAACGGGAAGCTCTTCGTCGTCGGCGGGTATCGCAAGCTGCACGTCTACGATCTGCAAAAAGGCTCGCTGATCGCCAGCATTGACGGGCCGGCAACGGCGATTCGCTCGATCGCGTTCCATCCAGACGGCACGCGCTTCATCGCCGCCAGCGACACGTTGGCGATCGAGTACGACAGCGCCAAGCGCACGGTGCTGCGCCGTCACCCCGGCGTCGGACGTGGCGTGCTCTACAGCCCCGACGGTACGCTGCTCCTCCTTCCGCGCGGCGAGACGATCGAGTTGCAAGAGCTCGCCACGGGCCGACGGCTCTTTCGGGCGAAGCTGAGCTCGAAGGTGACCTTTGCCGCGTTCGGTCCCTCATCGCGCTCGCTGGTCCTGATCCAGCGCTTCAACCACGTCGTCGCTCAGCTCGTCTTCGACTCCGCGCCCGATCTCGGGCTCTGCGTGACCTCGTCGCGGCTCTACACCTACGGCAAGCCCGAGCTCTGGATCTCGGTTGGGATCATCGGCGAGCTGCCCCAGAAGACGGTGGCGTACGGAAAGCTGGCGGTGGACAAGGCCCTCGATGACAAGGGCCGCTCCGTCCGCCCCGTGGAGTCGTCGATCCCCGTGATGCAAGGGTTTCGAGAGCGAAACCGGCAGTATCCCGGGACTCCATCGCTCGGTTTCGCGCTCTCGCTGCGCGTGAACGGGCTCAAGCCCGATTCCCTGCGGGTCGCACGGCTCGAGGGCTCGGTGTTGCTGCGCGTTGCGCTGAAATCGGAGCGCGTCGTGATCGAGCGCTTTGGCCGCTCGCTCGACAAGCCCCTCAGCGCGCCACGGCTGATGGCGGCGGGCGTGACCCTGCGGGTCGAGCGCTCGAAGAAGGGCGTCGGCGTCGTCCTGCGTTCGGCAGGCGCCTACGACAAGATCGAGAACATCGCTGTCGTCGACGAGAAAGGGACCCGCCGCGGGATCAGTCGCGGGCGCTGGTTCGGTTCGGCCCCGACCTGGGACATCGCCCAGCCCGAGAGCGTGCTCGCCAAGTGGAAGCTCGTCGTGACGTTGACCACGAAGGCTGAGTTGGTGCGCGCGCGTTTCGACCTACGGGATCTGCTCGTCCCGAAGCGCAAGTGATCGCCGCGATCAACCGTCTCCGGGAAAGCCCTTGTCATCGTAGGGTAGGGCGAGGTCGGTCAGGGACCAGCTCATCAGGATCTGTTCGACGCGATCGTTCATCGGCTCGAGGGCCTCGGCCTGGAACAGCTTGAAGACAGGTGACTCTTCGTATCCGGTCGTCGAGAGCGTAACCAGCGCCTTCTTCAGCTCTGCTGCCTCGTGGTCGGCGACGTGCGCACCGATCACCAATCCATCACAGGGGATCGGGTCACTCAAGACCAAGATGCGCAGCTTGGCGGCGATCGAGTTGCCGAGGGCCTGACGCAAGTCGATCCGCGCCTCTTCGGCGTCTTCGGTGTCGCGCACGTAGCAGGCGCAGACGTCGGCGGCGTTCGAGGCGACCGAAAGCGCCGCGTCCTGGAACCCCTCGTGGAAGGTCTCGTCGACGAAATCGACCTCACTGAGGCCGAGGTCGAGCAGCGTCTGCTTGGGCAGGACGTACCCCGCTGCCGAATCGACGTCCGTCCAGGCGAAGCGCGCGCCGCGCAGATCGTGGATGCCCTCGATCGGACCATCGCCCCTGACGAGGATCGCGCTGCGATAGGTCAACGAGCCGTGGCGACGACAGACGGCGATCATCTCGGCGCCCGCGGCGACCGCGCGTATGTGCAAAATCGGTGAGAGCCAGGCGAGGTCGACGCTGTGATCGGCGAGCGACCCGAGGAGCGCCTCGTAGCTCGGTGCGATGATCAACTCGACCGGTTCGCCGAGGGTCTCTTGAAACCGCGCCAGCAGCGGCTCTGCGGCCCGGCGTATCTCGTCGGCGCCCCCGCGAAACGACGCGACAACTCCGAAGCGGACGGGCCCTCGTTTTCGGAACCACGCCATCGCGTGCCCTCGGTGGGTCGATTGATCTCAGATTACCACGAATCTAGTGCCGTACCCAACTATTCGCCGACGTCACGGCGCACCGAGCGGGGGAGACGATCGAGGATCGGCAGAACACCGAAGGCTTTGCGGTCGGGCAGCCAGAGGCTCCCCTCGACCGCCGCGTCCGTCAGTGAGCCGTTCGTGACCCACTTCGAAAAGACGCTCGGGTCGCTCACCACCGCGACGAAGTCGCTCGTCGGCGGCAGCCCACGGCTCACCCGCAGGGCGCCGTCGGCGATCTCCATCGTGAAGTCGCCACCGCCCGTGCGGAAGGCGATCGTGTGCCGTCGGTTGGCGAGATCCTTCTTCGCCCGCGGGCTGCGCTCGATCTTGCCGGCCATTGCGCTCATCGCCGCGAGGGCGGTTTCGAGCGCCACCTCGTGGGCCGAATCGTGCTCGACCGCTGGCGCGACGGGCGATTCGAAGTCGAGATCGCTTTCGAACAGTGGCCTCTTCCGTCGCAACGCCTCGGGGACCTCGGCGAGGGGAACCCAGAAGATGTCACGGATCGTGCCTTGTCGCTCGTCGCGGAAGACCAGCGCGAGCTCGATCCCCTTGACGAAGATCCCCGGCCGCGGCAGCCCCGTCGTCGTCGTCAGGCGCGACGGCAGAAACGAGGCGACCTCGGCGTCTCGGGCGACATCGACGTATCCGCGGGCGAAGGGCGCCTCGCCGATGAACGCCGCCGACGGGAAGATCGTGATCGGCGCCGTCGCCGCCAGCACGCCGCGGTGGGGCAGCTCGACCTCCTCCATCTCGGCGAAATTGCACATCGGACAGTGCCACGTCGCGGCGGGCACCATCACCTGAGCGCACTCGGGGCAGCGGCTGCCGATCAGCCGACAATCCCTGAGGGCCAGGAAGAAGCGCGAGAGCTCGCCATAGGTCTGTTGGTAGAACGTGGTCATTTGGGTATTGAACTGCAGGTAGGTGCCTGGATCTTTGGCGGCGACTTCGCTCACACCCTTTGGAAGATTGAACTCCGTCGCGAGGACGGTCTTGTGGTCATGGCTCATCGCACACCTCCTTCGTCGAGCTCGATGACGATCGCGCCGCCGTAGCAGGCGTTGATCGCTCCCGTTCCGTGGATCAAGCCCAGCGCCATCTCGCGCCGCACCATCTCGCGCCGCGCTGACCACATGCTGAACATGTTCGATCCGCCGACGAAGTGGCCGCCGAAGATCAGCCCGCCCGAGGGCTTGATCAGCAGCTGGCCCGGCTCTGGCCGCGCATCGTCGCCGAGGGTGCGAATGTCCGCCATCACGCCCTCGTCGACCAGGTTTCGGGTGCGGCCGAGGGGCACGAACCCCATCTCACCCATCGTGATCATCAACTGCGCGACGAAGGCGTCGTGGAGCTCGATCAGTTGGATGTCCAAGGGGCGCACACCCGCCATCGCATAGGCGCGCTCGGCGGCGAGGTGATCGGAGGTGATCCGGTCGAGCTTCTTGTAGTATCCGCCACGGCCTGTCGCGTAGGCTTCGTTTGCGGCGCCGACGCCCTTGACCCAGATGATCGGCGTGCCCGTACGCTCCGAGATCTCCCGCGCCTTCTCTTCACTGGCGAAGATGATCCCCGCGGCGCCCTCGGTGTACATACAGGTCTCGAGCAGGCGCAGGAACGGCGCGATGATCCAGCGCGACTCGCGAACCTGCTCGGCGGTCACCGTTTCATCGCGGCGCTGCGCGTAGGGGTTGCGGTTTCCCTGGCGGCAGAGCATCTCGACGATCGTCGAGCGCACGACGCTGTCGCCGATGTCGTCGGGGAAGCTGTCGTTGTAGGCCATGCAGAGCTGCATGTAGCTGTCGCTGGCCGTCGCCCCGAGGGGATACTCGAAGAAGGGGTCCCAGCTCTTGGCGATCGTGTCGATCACCATCGGCGTCGCGCTGCGGGAGATCGGGTCGAAACAGTCGGTCGCTTTCTCGCCGCCGATGCAGAGCACGCA